>JBMNPP010000138.1:0-7272 GCA_050943675.1 Brooklawnia sp. | reverse complement strand
GTCGACCCCGGCCACCGCGCGCACCAGGTGCTTCAGGCCCGGGGTCTGCAGGGCGAAGTTGGCCAGCACACCCAGCCGCAACCTGGTCGCCAGGCGGCCCCAGCGGGGCAGCCACCCCAGGGCGTAGTGCGACAGTGGACGCAGCCTGCCCCGGTGCTTCTCGTAGAGCACTCGTGACTTGTAGGCAGCCATGTCGACCCCGGTGGGGCAGTCGCGGCGGCAGCCCTTGCAGGCCAGGCACAGTTCGAGTGCCTCGGCGACCTCGGGGGAGCGCCAGCCAGTATCCACGAACGTGCCGTTGACCATCTCTTGCAGGACGCGCGAGCGCCCCCTGGTTGAATCCTTGTCGTCGCCGGTCGCCTGGAAACTGGGACACATCACCCCACCGGTGGCTGTGGTGTCAGCGCGGCACTTGGCGACCCCGGTGCACTGGTGGACTGCCTGGGCGAACTCGGGATGACTCATCGTCAGGGGTGAGCGGCGCGCCTGGGCGATCCGCACATTTCGGTCCAGCGGTTCCGGGTCGACCAGCACACCGGGATTCAACAGGTTCCGCGGATCAAACAGTGCCTTGACCTGGCCGAACAATTGCAGTGCGGCCGGTGAATACATCAGTGGCAGCAATTCACTGCGGGCCCGCCCATCACCATGTTCACCAGACATCGAACCGCCATGGCTGGCCACCAGTTCACCTGCGGCGACCATGAAGTCGTGCAGCACCCGGGTGCCGTCCTCGGCGTTCAGCGGGAAGTCGATGCGGCAGTGCACACAACCCTCACCGAAGTGCCCGTAGGGCAGTGCGTGCAGACCGAATCTGGTCAGCAGGGCCTCGAAGTCACGCAGGTAGTCACCCAGCCGTTCGGCCGGTACCGCAGCATCCTCCCAGCCGGCATGCGCGGGCCGGTCCAGCGCGACGGCGGCCAGGCCGGCCGCATCGGTGCGGATCGCCCACAGCCGTGCGGCGGCAGCCGCATCGGGGACAACCCAACCCTCCACGGCGCCGGAGGCGGCCACCAGTGCGTCGGCCCGGGCAGCGATCTCGCTGGCGTCGGTGCCGACCAGTTCGATGAACAGCCAGGCGTCCCCGGCAGGCAGTTGCGGCACCGCCTGGGGTCCGAGCCGTTCGGCAACCACGTCGCTCAACCGCCGGTCCATGCCCTCGCAGGCAGTGGGGGAGAACCCCAGCAGTGCAGGCATCGCATCGGCGCCATCGGCCATCGACGGGTAGCCCAGCGCCACGGTCGTCTTCAGCGGGGCGTCACGCACCAGTTTGACAGTGGCCCGGGTGATGATGCCCAGTGTGCCCTCCGTGCCGGCGAAGAAACTGGCCAGGTCGAAGCCGTTCTCGGGCAGCAGGTGTTCCATCGAGTAGCCCGACACCTGTCGTGAGAATCGCCCGAACTCGCTGCGGATGGTCGCCAGGTTGTCCAGCACGAGTGTGCGCAACTGGTCCAGGACGCTCCCGGTGGCCCCGGGCCGAAGCGTCAGCAGTTCACCGGTACCGGTCAGTACCTGCAGTTCGACGATGTTGTCGGCGCTGCGGCCATAACCCAGTGCGCGCGGGCCACAGGCGTTGTTGCCGATCATCCCGCCGATGGTGCACCGGTTGGCAGTCGACGGGTCCGGGCCGTAACGCCAGCCGTGGGGGAGGACGGCCTGCTGCAATACGCTCTGCACCACGCCCGGCTCGACCACAGCGGTCCCGGCGGCCTGGTCCACTTCGAGGACGCGGTTCAGGTGCCGCGCCATGTCGACCACCAGACCCGGCCCTACCGAATTGCCGGCACACGAGGTGCCGGCGCCCCGACCGGTGACGGGCAGCCCGGCCCTGATTGCGGCACGCACCACCTCGATCAGTTCGGTGGTGCTGCGCGGGGTTGCCACCAGTTGGGGGACGACCCGGTACAGCGAGGCATCAGTGGAGTAGATCGCCCGGGTCAGCGTCGAGTCGTCCAGCACCGAGGAGTCGCTGAGCAGGCTGCGGAAATGAGAAATTACAGGGTCGGCAGCGACAGTCTTCATCTTGTCGAGTCTGCCACAGCGAGCACCGCTTTCATGGCTCGGCCCAGTGCTGCCAGGTCATCGGGGCCGATCGGGTCGATCAGCACCCGCCGCACTGATTCCACGTGCTCGCGGGCGGCTCGTTCAAGTAGTGCGAATCCTTCATTGGTCAGCCTGGCGACGACACCTCGACGGTCGTCGCTGGCGGTCTCGCGGGTGATCCAGCCGGCCTGTTCCATGCGTCCCACGGTGTGGGTCAACCGGGACCGGGACTGGTTTGAGCCGTCGGCCAGTTGTGACATCCTGACCTGCCAACCGGGTGCCTCTGACAACACCACCAGCACCTCGTATTCGTTGAGCCCGAGGTTGAACTGCCGCAGGTCCGCGTGCAGTTGTTGGTTGATCCATGCGGTCGCAGCCAGCCAATCTCGCCAAACGACTTGCTCGGTGTCGGTGAGCCAGCGAGGTTCGGTTGCAGACATGTGAGTATCCTAGCCGGAGGTTGAATACTCAAGTTCAATTCACCCGCATCTGGCGCACGTATAGGATCAGGTGAACCCAGTCGCCGCCGCAGGAGAAAGCGCCATGACCGCAACCGCACAGCAGATCGCAGAGCAGATACTGGCCGACTGTCCCCCGAACTATCCCACGATGTTCCGCGACCGGGTCGCGGCAGATCCGGGAGCAATCGCCTTCACCGTCCCCGAGGCCGAGGGATGGCGTGATGTCAGTTGGGCAGAGGTCCGCCGGGTGGCTGATCAGGCGGCGGCTGGCCTGATCGGGCTCGGCCTGGAACCTGAGCAGCGGGTCGCCATCGCCTGCAGCACCCGGCTGGAATGGATCGAGGCCGACCTGGGTATCGCCAGCGCGGCCGGTGCGACCACCACGATCTACCCGAACACCCACGCCGAAGAGGTCCTGCACATCGTCGTTGATTCGGGCTCGCAAGTGCTGGTGGTCGAGGACGCCGAGCAACTCGCCAAGTGCCAGAAGCTTCCGGCGCTGCACGACAGGTTGACCAGGATCATCCTGATCGACGACGACCGACCCGCCGACGCACCGCATGATGAGCGCGTCCTGACCTGGGATGAGCTGCTCGTCCTGGGCAGCACGAAGTTGGCTGACGACCCGGAATGCGTCGACCGGGCGATCGCCACCATCGGCCCGGACTCACTGTCGACCCTGATCTACACCTCTGGCACCACCGGCCAGCCCAAGGGCGTCCGGTTGCCGCACCGGGCCTGGACGTATGAGGGCATGGCGGTCAAGCACCTCAATATCGTCAGGCCCGATGATGTGCTCTACCTGTGGCTCCCGCTCAGCCACGTCTTCGGACGCGACCTGCTGGCCTGCCAGCTCGCCCTGGGGTTCCGCAGCGTCGTCGATGGCCGGGTCGACAGGATCGTCGAGGGCCTGGGCCAGACCCACCCCACAATCCTGGTCGGCGTCCCCCGCATCTTCGAGAAGGTCCGTTCCGCCGTTGTCACCATGTACCCGCGCAGCGGGCTGAAGGGCCGGATCTCGCGCTGGGCGTTCCGGGTCGGGCGCCAATCGCGGCCCTACCGGCTCGCCGGCCGCAAACTGCCGCGGCTGCTGGCCATGCAGTACTCGGTGGCCGACCGGTTGGTGTTCAGCAAGCTGAAGCAGCGTCTGGGTGGCCGGATGCGTTACATGATCTCTGGCTCGGCCAAGCTGTCACACCGCGTGCAGGAATGGTTCTACAGCGCCGGTATCACGGTGGTCGAGGGGTACGGCGCGACCGAGACCGCTGCCATCGCCAGCGTCAACGTCCCCTTCCAGCCCCGCTTCGGCACGGTCGGTCCCGCGCTGCCGGGGCTCGAGATCAAGATCGCCGAAGACGGTGAGGTGCTCATCAAGGGCCCCTCTGTCGCAAATGGCTACCACAACCTGCCCGAGGAGACCGCCGAGGCGTTCGTCGACGGCTGGTACTACACCGGCGACATCGGCACCCTGGACGCCGAGGGCTACCTGACGATCACCGACCGCAAGAAGGACCTGTTCAAGACATCCGGCGGCAAGTTCGTGCCACCGCAGAAGGTCGAGAATGCCGTGATGGCCTCCATCCCGTATGTCAGCCAGGTGGTGGCCATCGGGGACGGCCGCAAGTTCGTCTCGGCGCTGCTGGCGCTGGACCCCGCGACGCTGCAGAAGTGGGCCGAGCGGCGCGGCAGGGATGACCTCAGCTATGAAGAACTCACCCAGTTGCCCGAGATCAGGGCCTCGATCGACCGGATGATGCGCAAGGCGAACAGCCACCTGGATCGTTGGGAGCAGATCAAGCGCTACACGATCCTGGATTCCGAGCTGACCCTTGCCGAGGGCACCCTGACCCCGAGCCTGAAGGTGCGGCGGGCCGAGGTCAACAAGGAATACACCGCCCAGATCGAGGCCATGTACGAAGACGGCGAGCTGTCCGACCTGGAGGCTGAGTGAGGCCATTCAACGCCAGCGTGCAACTGCGCTGGACCGACCTGGATGTCTACGGCCACGTCAACAACGTCATGGTGGCCGACTACCTGCAGCAGGCCCGTGCCCAGTTCCTGCTGGCCGGCCCCGCCCACGGGTTGCTCGAATCCGGTCTGGTGGTCGTCAGCCACCAGATCGTCTATCGCCGGGCCATCCAGTATTCCGACGACCCGCTGCGCATCGAACTGGGCATCAGCGAATTGGGCGCTGCCCGCTTCGTCGTGGCATACCGGCTGCTGCAGGACGGCCAGTTGTGCGTCGAGGCCCGCACCGTACTGTGCCCCTTCGACTTCACCACGCAGCTACCCAGACGACTGTCCGGGGTCGAACGGGACTACCTGGCCGCCCACCAGGTCGAGGTCGCCGCACCAAGTGAGCTGGCCGCCCCTGAACTGGCCGGCCGGGGGAGTGCTCTGGACGTCCACACCCGCTGGTCTGACCCCGACCGTTATGGGCACATCAACAACGTGCGCTTCCTCGACTACGTGCTGGCTGGACGCCTCGACATGACCATCCGCGCTCATCCGTCAATGGCGCGAGTAGGGATGGGCGTTGCCGGTGCGATCAACTGGTTGGTCGCCAGGCAGGACATCGACTACCTGGCGCAAATGGATTTCCGGCTCACCCCGTACCGGGTGCTGACAGCACCAGTGCAGATCGGGCAAAGCTCGGTGGTGCTGGCCACCGAGATCATCGACCCGCAGGACGACACCGTCCTGGCCCGGGCTCGCGTCGTCCTGGTCAGCGCCGACGAGCAACTGGCCAAGCAGCCGTTGCCCGACCCTGCCCGTGCTGCCCTGGAACGACTGCTGATCAGCGGTTGAAGTCCCCAGTATCTTGGCTGCCAACCTGGCGCCGAGTAGCGTCAATCCATGGCACGCACCTGGATCCTGCCAGCGCTGGCCCTGCTCCTGATCGGCTGTGGCCCCGCCATGGATGGGCTCCGCCCAACCGCCCAGCCCGCTGAGACCCCCGGCATCCCCAAAGCCGAGGCATTCCAGATCACCGAGGTTGATCGTTTCGATGAGCCGTGGGCGATGAGTTTCATGCCGGACAGCGACCTGCTGGCCATTACTGAACGCAGCGGGCTGCTGTGGCTTCGCCACCAGGCATCCGGTGAGCGGATAGAGGTGACCGGCCTGCCCCAGGTGCACCACGCCGGGCAGGCCGGGTTCGGTGACTTCGTTGCGGGCCCCAGCCACGCCGAGGACCAGCAGGTCTACCTGAGCTGGTCCGAGCCGGGCGACGGCGGTGCCGGGGCTGCGGTCGGCCGGGCCAGGCTGCAGGTGGGCGGGCAGCAGGCAGAGCTGGTGGATCTGGAAGTCATCTGGCGCCAGCAACCCAAGGTCAGTGGCAACGGGCACTTCTCGCAACGCCTCGCGTTCAGTCCCGACGGCCAGTACCTGTTCGTGAGCTCGGGTGACCGGCAGAAGATGGATCCAGCGCAGGACCCGGACAGCGACCTGGGCAAGATCATCCGCATCGACCTGGCCAACGACCAGGCCGAGCACTGGACACTGGGGCACCGCAACCCGCTCGGGCTCACCTTCGACGCCGACGGCAACCTGTGGTCGTCGGAAATGGGCCCGCAGGGTGGTGATGAGCTGAACCTGATCGTGCAGGGCGCCAACTATGGCTGGCCGCGGGCCTCCAACGGCTCGCACTACGGCGGGGGCCCGATCCCGGACCATCAACCCGGTGACGGTTTCGAGGCACCGAAGGCCTGGTGGGCGCCCAGCATCTCGCCGGGCAGCCTGATGATCTACGACGGTGAACTGTTCCCCGACTGGCGCAACGATGCCTTCCTCGGCGCGCTGTCCGGGCAGGCACTGGTGCGGGTTGACCTATCGGGCACACAGGCCTCCGGCACCGAGCGATGGTCGATGGACGCCCGGGTCCGCGAGGTGGAGCAGGGCCCGGACGGGTCGATCTGGTTGCTGATGGACGCCGGCGATGGACGCCTGTTGCAGCTCACCCCACCGGGGCATCCACGATGATGCGTTCAGCATGGCTGTAGATGTTCATGCGCTCGCCCCGCACGAAACCACAAAGGGTGATGCCGAGTTCGTCTGCCGCGCTGACTGCCAGGGATGTCGGCGCTGACACTCCGGCCAGCAACGGGATGCCGGCCATCGCCGCCTTGGTGATCAGGTCGAAGGATTGGCGTCCCGACACAAACAGCAGCCGGTCGTGGGCCGGTATCCGGTCATTGATCAGGGCCCAGCCCAGCACCTTGTCCATCGCATTGTGTCGGCCGACATCCTCACAGATCACCAGGGGTTCGGCCGCGCTGGTGAACAGGCCGACCGCGTGGGATGCCCCAGTGCGGCCGAATGCGAACTGGCCTGCCATCAGTGCGCGCGGCAATTCGCGGATCACCTCGACCCCGACCCGCAGGTCGTTGGCCGGTGGCTGCTGGCGACGGGCCAGCACCGAGGCCACATCGGTGGTGCCTGCCCTGTTGCGGGTCACGTCAAGCTCTGGGTCGAGCAGCACGTCGGCGTAATCGATGCCGTCGCGCTGGCCAACATGCACCCCGGTGATCTGCCCGGCCTGCCACACCAGGCCGTCGGCGACCAGCAAACCCCGCACCAGCAGGTCGTCCATGCCGGGACACCGCATGGTCTGCCCGTAGGGTTGCCCGTTCACCAATACTTCGAGCAGCCGCTCGGTTACCAGCGAGTCGTTGTGCTCACGCACCTGCGGCGGGGTGCCATCCACGGTGCGAACGATGAACCTGGTTGCCACGGCGTCAGTCATGATGCTGCTCCTGATCATGTGGGG
>JBMNPP010000137.1:0-7347 GCA_050943675.1 Brooklawnia sp. | reverse complement strand
GACCTCGGCGACATCCCGGCATTCGAACTGGTCCGCGCACTGCCTGACCGCGGCATGATCGGGATCGGGGTTTATGCTGCCTCCGCTGAAGAGCAGGCACTGCTGGAGTTGGCCGATGTCAGCGTCCCCGGCCCGGCAGGCATCGCCCGGTGGCTCGATGAGCTCGCCGATGCCATTGAGGGCAGTCGTCCGCACTGACAGGCCACCTCTCGGGAACGCCGCGACACCCCACCGCAATCACATCATTGGCTTGACATGGATGTTGATTGCGAAGTGATACGTGATGCGTCTGCTGTTGATCGCTGGTGCGTCCAGCAGGTGAGTGCCCTGCAATTTAGCCTTGGAAGTGCTTCGCGGACTTCGCGCTGTTCGGGACAACCAAGGAAGCGAAAACAGACATGACTGCCTTTGAACATCTCCTTAAGCCGATCACGATCGGCAACCTTGAACTAAAGAACCGACTCCTGCTGACCCCGATGGGTACCGAACTGGGCACCACAGAGGGTCACTCCACACCGGCCGAGGCCGCCTACTACGCCGAACGTGCCAAGGGCGGCACCGGCCTGGTGATGACCGGCATCAACTTCGTTTCGGGCATCTTCGACCCGATCGCCCCCGGCTTGGCCCGCATCGACACTGACGAACACACCGCCGGCATCAAGGGCATCGCGGACGCTGTCCACGCGGCCGGGGGAGTGCTCGCCCTGCAGCTCACGATGGGGCTGGGGCGCAACAACCAGTACTGCCAGACCCTCAACATGGAACCCCGCTCTTCCTCGGACAACACCTGGTTCTTCGACGAAACCGTGATCTGCAAGCCCTTGGAGATCGATGAGATCCAGCGGATCGTGGTCGATACCGGTGAGGCTGCGCGGCGGGCCTTCGAGGCTGGGGTCGACATGATCGACATCCACGGCCACACCGGGTACCTGGTCGACCAGTTCATGAGCTCGTGCTGGAACCGCCGTACCGACCAGTACGGTGGCAGCACCGAGAACCGGTGCCGGTTCGCAGCCGAACTCATCGCAGCGATCAAGCAGAACGCCCCCGGCCTGCCGGTCAGCTTCCGTATCTCGGTGAACCACCGGTTCGAGGGTGGCCGCAGCTGGCAGGAAACCCAGGAGATCGTCCAGCACCTCGAGCAGGCCGGTATCGACCTGCTCATCTGCGACGACGGCTCGTATGAGGCCATGGACTACGTCTTCCCGCCGTACTACCTGGGCGACGACTGCATGGTCTCGGCCGCTGAGGCGGTGAAGCCGGTGGTCAGCATCCCTGTGGCGGCCTGCGGCAACATCACTCCCGAAAATGGTGAGAAGATCCTGGCTCGTGGGGCGGCCGACATGATCGGTATCGGTCGCGGCCTGATCGCCGACCCGCACATCATCCGCAAGATCGAGGCCGGGCAGGCGCACCGCATCCGGCCCTGCATCCGCTGCAACCAACTGTGTACCGGCAACGCATTCAACGGCCGGGCCATCGGGTGTGCGGTGAACCCCGAGGTCGCGCACGAGGCCGAACGCATCATCACCCCAACCGACTCGCCGAAGAAGATAGCCATCGTCGGTGCCGGCCCTGCCGGTCTCGAGGCCGCCCGGGTCGCAGGGCTGCGCGGTCACGAGGTGAACGTCTACGAGAAGGAGAACCGCATCGGCGGTGTCCTCTTCCCGGCCGCAACACCCGATTTCAAGCGGGAACTGCGCAGGATGATCGACTGGTGGGATGTCGAACTGGCCGAGTTGCCCAACGTAAAGATCCACCTGGGTACCCAGATCGATGCCGGTTCAGCTGAACTCAAGGACGCCGACGAGGTGATCCTGGCGGTCGGCTCCCACCCGGTGCACCCGCCGGTCAGCGGCCTGGACAAGCCCATCGTGATGGAGGTCATCGACGCCCACACCGGTGGCCAGCCCGGCAAGCGCGTCATCGTGTGCGGTGGCGGTCTATCGGGTGCCGACCTGGCCCTGGAGTTGGCCCAGGACGGCCACGAGGTGACAGTCGTCGAGATGTTGGACGAAATCGCCCGCGACATGCTCTTCCTCAACCGCATCTCACTGCTGCGTTCGATGGCCGAGCACAATGTCGAGATCCTCACCAGCCACCGGGTTATCGAGGTCACCGACACCGGCGTAATCGTTGAAGGTCCCGACGGTCAGAAGGCTCTCGAGGCAGACACTGTCGTGGCAGCGTTCGGTGTGCGCCCGGCCCAGGAACTTGCCGAAAAGCTCGGCAGCATCGAGGGCGGGGCACCGTTCTCCGGGCGCGCCGAGGGACGACCCATCCATCCGGTCGGTGACTGTGTGGCCCCGCGCAAGGTAGGCGACGCGATCAACGACGCCTACGTCCTGGCGTTCAATTTGTGATCTGTCGCAGCGTCCAGGGTGTGCCGCCGGGCAACGGGCGGCACACCTTCTGCGTTTTCGGGCAGTTACCAGCGGCAGAACGGGATTAGCGCACCCCAGACGACGTTCCACGACTGTTTTGGGCCCGAAACAGCTCTCTGGGGTGCGCTATTCCCGATTTGGGTGGCACAACCGCTGCTTCCGGTACCCGAAATGAGCATGCGCCGGTCAAGGTCGGCCCAACTCGGCCGGCTTGGCCGGGTGGGGGCGCCCTTTTGTTCCGCGGGTCAGCGGCGTTCGGCGCTTTGCTCGGGGTAGGCGAACGTCTTGCGGAGGGTGTCGGTCACTTCCCATACCCCGCGCGTGCCGGGCCGCATCACGAACATCGCGCCGGGCACCAGTTCGTGGATCTCACCGGCTTCGGTGGTGAAGGTGCCTGCGCCGCTGATGACGGTGAAGACCTCCCAGTCCTGGCCGGTCCACTGGCCCTCGAAGACTCCGGGTGTCACTTCCCAGACACCGAAGGTGATGCCATCGATCGTTTCGACCTTGACTGCTGAACGAACCACGTCACCGGAGATGCTTCCGCGGTTCCGCGTATCGACCTCAAGCTCAACGTTCAATGTGTCGACACTCTTCATGGTGGCTCCTATCGTGGCTGAATCGTGAACGGGACCTCGCTGTAGGGGGCCGGCCCGATGATGCGGTGGCGGCCATGCTGAGTCTGGTAGATCAATTGTGCCTGCGCCAGCGATGCGTCCAGGGTGTGGTCGGGCAGGGTGAGTGGGGCCTGTCCGGGCCCTCCCAGCCAGTATGAGCCGTTGATGCCCCGGTGCACCATCTCCCGCAGTCGGGCGTTGACGGCCCTCGGGTTGCGGGGGTGGTCGGCCTCGGCCCAGGCCCGCAGCAGCATACTCACCGCGTCATAGTGGACCCCGGCCTGCGAGAACCCGGGGCTGCGGCCGAACGCGGCCTTGAACCTGTTGCGGAAGATGCCGCTGAGTTGGTCGGCGTAGGTGCCGGTGAGGGTCGACCACACCAGGCCTTCGCCGAGCGTCCCGACCCTGTCGATGAAGCCAGCGAATGAGGGGGTGAACAGCGAGTAGACCAGGGGGTGTTTCGGGTTGTCCGCCCGCCAGTCGAGGATGTCTGCCAGCAGGGCTTCGTCCATGAAGGTTGGTGCGAACACCACGTCGGGGTCGGCGTTACCCAAAGCCTGCAGCACTGCGGCGCGCTCGTTCGGCGCGTTGATGGCCGACGGCCGGTCGATGTGTTCGATCTTCCAGCCGAGCCGCTCAACGCTGGCCTGGGCGTCCTCGTCGAAGACCGTCAGGCCGGCCGGGGGAGCGATGGCGGCGATGACGTTGTCGCCGCGGGGGTAGCCGGAGCCGTCCAGCAGTTCGGCAAGGAATCGGACGAAGCCGGGCCCGTAGAGCTCTTCGCGGCCGCAGATGTGGAAGATGTTGCCCAGGCTGCCCGGGTTGTCGTTCACATAGTCGATGGCCAGCCCTGACGTCGAGGCGTGGATGGCCGGTATCTGGTAATTGGCGACCGCCTCGAGGAAGGCGCCCATTCGGGGGTAGTCCATGTTGTATCCGAAGACGAGGGCGTCGGTGCCGTCCTCGGCGAGGGTATGCAGGGTTTCGCGCATCCGGTCGGCGTTGAATACGTCGCAGGTCATGACCTTCTGTTCAACCAGGTGCCCGGCGATACCGCCCCGCTCGTTGCATTGCATGATCGCCAGCAGCCCGGCCTCGCGCATGTCGGCGGCCTCTGGCCCGGCACCTTCGGGCACCAGGAATCCGATCCGCAGGGGTGCGCGGTGCAGCCTCGGTGCGGCTGTGGGGCGTCGGGGTTTGTCCTGCTGGTTGACCACGGCCTGCAAGCGGCAGACCTCAAGGTCTGGCAGCGGCTCAGCGATGCGGGGGATGGGAAGCAGCATCAGGCCCTGGTCGACGGCGATGGCTGCGGCAGCGGCACGGGTGGGTTGCTGCAGGCTCTGCAGGATGTGCGTCACATGTGTGGTGACGGTCTTGGGCTGGATACCGAGGATGGTTGAGATCTCGGGGTTGGTGAATCCGCAGGCCACCAGCGTGAGCACGTCGATCTCGCGGTCGGTCAGGTCGTGCAGTTCACCGGCCTCGACCATCCGCAGTTCACGGGTGTTCGGGCGGGCGGTTGGGGCGGTGATCCAGACCCGGACGATCCCGAGTTTGGCCTTGTACCAGAGGAAAGTCACCTCACCGATGCCTTCGCTGAGTGCGGCCCGGGCGTAAGCGGTCAGTCGTTCGTCGAGCAGTGATTGCGGGTCATGGGCGCGCAGGATTCGGGTCTCGGTCAGGATTGCTTCGGCGAACAACGCAGGGCCATTGACCGACTGCCCAGAGGGGTTGCCCTGGGTAATCCAGTCGTCGGGCAGCGTCGTCATCTACATGGCCAAACCGTCCGTTCAAACGTGTTGGTCCGCCAGCGGTGGTCCCGCAGCTGTCCGTGCCGCCCCGATTTGTCCGGATGCTCGGCCTGCTCCCCGGGGGCGCACGAACTTGGGCCCCAATCCTACCAACCGGGGTTCGCAGGATCAGGGCCCTGGCCAGCGGGTGCGTCACCAAAATCGGGATTTGCGCACCCCAGAGCGCTGTTCCGGGTCTCAAAACCATCGAAAACGTTGTCTGGGGTGCGCTAATCCCGTTCTGCCGCTGGCAACTGCCCTAGAACACAGAAGGTGGGCCGACCGGATGCCGGGTGGTCTCAGGCGTCCACGACCGAGATCTCCTGGTCTGCAGGGTCCTGGGTCGGTCCGGTCCGCTGCCCGTACCAGGTGCGGAACGAGATGGTCAACCAGCCGAACACCAGGCCCAGCGCGCAATAGACAGCCCCGGCGATCGTTACGGTGCCGTAGGTGGCGTTGGGGATGTACGACATGCTCGCGAAGAACGCGCCGGCACCGATGAACACTGCCGGTACAAGGCTGAACAGTTCGGGTGCCAGCTCCAGGTAGAGGATGATCGGCACCAGTATTGCGATGGCCAGTGGGACGGCGATGAACCCCAGCCCGCCGAAGGTCCCACCCAGCGACATGATCCCGATCGACAGCACCATGCCGGCGAAGTAGCCGATGAAGGCCCGCACCCCGCCACGCACTGTGTTTCCGGCGAAGAAGTACATGGCCCACGCCTGGAAGGCCATCCACGAAAGCCCGACATTGGCCACTGGTGGCACGTGGGCGTGCAGGAAGATGTCAACCAGCTGCAGGGTCGCCCCCAGCAGGCCGGTGACGATTGCGACTGGCAAGAACTGCTTTGGTGTCACGGCTACCTCCTGGCGAAGGCCGGTGTGTAGTCGACGTAGTCGTTCTCGCAGGGACGGCCCGTGGTCACCTGTGCGGTCAGCGTCGTCAGGTCATAGATGGCTGAGGCGTCGGTGGCGATCCGTTCGATGGCCGGCTGTTCCTCGTTGGGGTGGCGGCAGATCGCGTCGGGGTAACCCGCGTCGTGGCTGCGCAGTGCGGTCATGATCGACTCCGGGGTGATCGCGCCCGAGCTGGATTGCAGCACGGTTGACAGTTCCCGCACCCGTTCTGGTGAATCCGGGAATGTCGCTGCACCGTAGTCCTCGAATGGCACATCACAGACGTAGTTGTTGGAGTGCCCGATGACGTCCTCAACCGGTCGCACGAGGTGGATTCCCTCGACACCTCCGGGTGTGGTCTCGACTGAAACTCCGACGCCCCGTTGGGCGCCGATCAGGTAGTTCGCCGAGGCCGAGCGCTGCGCACCGAAGATGCTGGCGAGGGCGTCCTCGATGGTCCACGAGTTCAGGATCTGCCGCAGCAGCACATGGTAGGTGACACCTGGGGTGCCCTTGTCCATCGGCGTGATCAGGGTGTTGGTGGCCAGCCCGATGCCGGCCGAGTTGAAGCCGGTCTTGGCCAGCAGGCCCGCCTCAACGATGGTCACGAATGCTGGCAGTGATTCGCCCTGGTCGATTTCGAGCAGCACCAGGGTGTCGGTGCATGCGGGTTTCCAGTCCCAGTTCTGCCCCACCAGGGTGTGGCCGTTGCTGGTTGCCGAGGGGCCGGCGAAGAATGAGGTGCATTCTCCGGCGGGTTCAACTTTCAGCCCGAACATCACTTCCGAGCGGGCATTGAGGGCAAGGATTTCTTCCCTGGAACGGTTGGCCCCGGCCGCGATGCCGTCCATCTCGGCCATGATGTCGGGCGAGAATTCGGCGATTGGTGCACGGAACTGCTTGGCGTAGTCGACTACCTGCGACCACGGCAGTTGTGCGTAGTGGGCGAAGACGGCCTCGTAGAGGTCCACAGAGCGCTGGATGCGTTCTGCGCACTGCTCACCGATTTGGGCTCCCCGTTCGAACGGGTCGGCGGCCGAGACCTTGACGATAGGTGGCATGGTCATGTGCATTCCTCTCAGCGGGTGAGCGGGACGACAACCGGGTTACTGGTGGTCGTCCCGCTCAGGGTTGGCCTCAGGCGGCCTCGAAGGGGTTCTTGGCGGTCCAGCCGTTGACGGCCTCAAGGCAGGTCTTGAACTCAAGCCCCAGTTCACGGCCGCGTTCGATCATGCGCTCCAGGACGCGGACCCGGGCGCCACGTCCGATCACCTGTGGGTGGAAGCACATTGTGTAGATGCCGTCGTCGACCTCTTCTGCCATGAAGTCCATGTCGGCCAGCCACATGCGCTCGCACTTCAACGGGTCGTTGAGTCCCTCGATGGTGGTGTTGGGGCCAAGCACGAACTCCATTTGCGGGAATTCGTCCAGGCTCCACGAGAACGGCAGCTCGGCTACCGGCACCCTGGTGCCGAAGGTGATTGCGCCGTCCTCGGTCACCTGGTCACCTTCGCGGCACCAGTAGGGGGTGAAGTCGTCGCCGGACATCGTCGCGTCGTAGACGAAACCGTTCTCGCGCAGCAGCCGGATGCTGTTTTGCGACAGGTCGGAGGCGGGCGAGCAGTAGCCGTAGGGCCGGTAGCCGTCCAGGTGGGTC
>JBMNPP010000136.1:0-7477 GCA_050943675.1 Brooklawnia sp. | reverse complement strand
ACTGACGGGGTCCAAACGGTCACCGTGGCAGCCGACGAACTCAGCGGTGGCGCAGCCACACTGGCCAGCAATGCTGAACTGATCGCCGGTGGTTTCGACCAACTGGCCTTGGGGCGTGGTGATTTTGATGCGGCCCTGCGACAGTACAACCAGGGTGTGCAGGATTTCGCCACCGGACTGGGTGGGCTGAACACCGGCATCGATGAGTTCGCCAGCGGTATCGACGCACTCGCCACGGGCTCGGGAGAACTCGCTTCCGGACTGGATGAATACGACACCGGCATGGGTCAATTCAGTGCAGGTCTGGGGCAGAGCGCCCAGGGCGGTCAGGAGTTGGTGGCGGGGCTGGACCAGTTGGCAGGCGGCCTGGGCCAGCTCACCCAGCAGGGCAAGTACGCCGATGAGAACCTGGTAGGGGCATCCGAGGCGATCCTGGGCTCGCTGCAGGCACTGCAACTGGGGCTGCAGGCCCCCCTGAACGCTGATGAAGCGGCCCAACTGACCCAACTGCTGGACGGCTTCGCGGCCGCCTTCGAAGGGTTCGCGGGTGCTGTGGGAACGACCGACTTCGATGCCCTGGCAACCGCCCTGAACGGGTCGGCTGCCAGCGTCGGACAGTCGGCCGGCAGCATCGAGCAGGTGGCTGCCGACCTGCAGGACCAGGCGGGCATCACCACCCAGTTGGGGATCGATGTCACCGACAACCCGCAGGCGCAGTCCCTGCTGGGGCATATGGCAGCCAAGGGCAGTGAACTTGCCGCCACCGCCAGCCAACTGCGGACCGTCGAGTCGACCCTGTCCGGGCTGGCCGGGCAGGTCGAGGCCTTGCGGGATTCGTTGGCGCTGGTCAGCGGTCAGTTCGATGCGATCCGGGGTTTGATCCAGCGCGTCGGGATCGCCATCACAGCCATCTCGCCCGAACAGATAGGCCAATTGCAGGCCGGGGTGGGCGAACTGGTGAGCGGGTACACCGAATTCCACTATGGCCTGGTCGCCTACGTCGATGGTGTCGAGGGCGCGTACCACGGGTTGGCCGGGAACCCGGCTGACCCGACCCAGCCAGCCGTGCTGCCCGGTGTGGAGCAATTGGCGGACGGCCTGACCACTCTTGATGGCAGCGGTCAGGAACTGGCGACGGCAGCCGGTGAATTGGCCACCGGTGCCGGACAACTGAATCAGGGATTGCTGGGCCTGCAGGCCGGGGTTGGTCAGTTCTCTGGCCAGGCTGGCCAGATGATCGACGGGGCGGGCCAGCTCGCCTCAGGTGGTGCGGCCCTGTTGAGCGGGCACGGCCAACTGGTGGCTGGTGAGGCCCAGTTCGGCAGTGGACTGGGGCAGTACGCAGACGGGATGAGCACCTTTGGCAGCGGCATGTCGCAGTTCGCTCAGGGAGCCGGTGAGCTCGGCGCGGCTGCCCCGCAGTTGGCCGATGGCGCGGGCCAGTTAAGCGATGCGACCAGCGACATGGATCAGCAAATGGCGGACCGGATCGATGAGGCACTGGCGGAATTCATGCCCGGCGAGTTCGAGCTGGCCTCGTTCACCGATAGCCGCAACACCGGCATCGAGCGCGTCCAGTTCATCTACCTCGTGGACAGCCAGACCGAGCCCGAACCGGCAGCCGAGCCTGAACCAGTGGAGTCCCTGTCGTGGTGGCAACGGATCATCGATATCTTCCGCTAGCCCGGTGGCCTGCGAGCCGCACCGTGGCCGCAGTGATTTGTCGACTAATGTGGGGGCGTCGCCTCGGTGGTGGCAGCGCGAGGCCTAAGGAGCAATTGCATGACTGTTGATGCGCAACGGGCCGACGATGGTTTGTTCGATGTCGAATCATCTGACGAACAGCCCCCCAACGGGCTCCCCGGCCACCAGTTGCCGGATCTGCCGGAGCCACCCCCACCAGAGGCCGGGCCCAGGCATGCCGTCATAGTGTCGCTGACCAACCAGAAGGGCGGCGTGGGCAAGACCACCACCACCATCAACCTGGGTGCTGCACTGGCCGAGACCGGACGCCGGGTACTGCTGGTCGATTTTGACCCCCAGGGCTCGCTCTCGGTTGGGCTCGGTGTCAATCCGCACACCCTGGACCAGTCGATCTACAACCTGCTGCTGAGCCGGGAGTACTCCTTCGACGAAATCGTCCTGTCCAGCCCCGACCCGCGACTGGACATCCTGCCGGCCAATATCGACCTGTCGGCAGCCGAGGTGCAATTGGTCAGCGAGGTCGCCCGTGAGCAGACCCTCAAACGTGTCCTGGACCCGGTGCGTGATCGCTATGACTACATCCTGATCGACTGCGCGCCCTCACTGGGACTGCTGACGGTGAACGCGCTTACCGCATCCGACAAGGTGATCATCCCGCTGGAATGCGAATTCTTCGCGCTACGCGGGGTGGCGCTGCTAACCGACACCATCGCCAAGGTTCAGGATCGGCTCAATCCCGAACTTGAGATCCTGGGCATTGTGGCCACCATGTTCGATACCCGCACCCTGCACAGCCGCGAAGTGCTCGACAGGGTGCTGGAAGCGTTCGGCGACACAGTCTTTGGCACCGTGATCCGCCGCACCGTGAAGTTCCCGGAGACCACCGTGGCCGGTGAGCCAATCACCACCTACGCTTCGGGCTCGCCTGGTGCTGATGCCTACCGGATGCTGGCGCGGGAGGTGATTGCCCGATGTCGCGTCGGGTGAACCTGCCCGGGGCCAGCGAACTGTTCGGTGGCTCCACGGCCGAACCCAGCCCACCCACCAAACCATCGACCAAGCGCCCAGTGACCCGCGCGGCCGGGCCGAGCGGACGGGTCCGTCATGACGAGAAAATCACTGTCTATGTCAGCACCGAAGAACTGGTGAGCCTGGAACATGCCCGGTTGGCCCTGCGGGCCGAGCATGGCATCAACGTCGACCGCGGTCGGTTGGTGCGCGAGGCCATCGACATGCTGATCGAGGACTTCGAGGCGCAGGGAGACTCCTCGGCGGTCGTCCAGCGGCTACTGCGGTGACGAACGCGGCGGGGGCGGCAGAAGCCGGCTTCGTGCTGCAACTGGACAACTTCTCTGGCCCATTCGACCTGCTGTTGCAGTTGATCACGCGCCGCAAACTGGACATCACCGAGGTCGCGCTCAGCCAGGTGACTGACGAGTTCATCAGCCATGTGAAGGCCGGGGGAGAGATCTGGGATCTCGAACAGACATCGTCATTCCTCGTCGTTGCGGCAACGCTGCTCGATCTGAAGGCAGCCCGGCTGCTGCCCAGCGGCTCGGTCGACGACCCCGAGGACCTGGCCATCCTCGAGGCGCGCGACCTGTTGTTCGCCCGGCTGCTGCAGTACCGCGCCTACAAGAAGGCATCGGTCTGGCTGGCCGAGGCGATCAAGGCTGAGAACCTGGTCCGGGCCCGGCCGGGAGGGCTGGAGGAACAATTCCGTGGCCTGCTGCCCGAGGTGAGGATCCCCGGCGGGGTCGAACGGTTGGCAGAACTGGCCGCACGGGCCTTCATGCCGCGCGACGAGCCGGTGATGCCGCTGTCGCAGCTGCACATTCCGCAGATCAGCGTGGCTGACCAGGCCGAGGTGATCGTGGGTCGGCTGCGCCAGGCACAGGCCATGACCTTCCGGGCGCTCACCGGCGATTCGGGCAACCGGCTGGTGACGGTCGCCCGTTTTCTGGCGCTGCTGGAGTTGTTCAGGTTGGGGCAGGTGGCCTTCCAGCAGTTGACGCCCCTGGGCGAGCTGACCATCCGCTGGACCGGCGAGGATACTGGTGAACTACGGATAGTGGACGAATATGACCAGACACCCCGGCAGGATGGAGCCGATGATGAGTGACCAGACCAGCCTGGACGTCGAACCGGGGCTTGAGGCGTTGCTGCTGGTGGCCACTGAGCCGTTGCCGGTAGAACTGCTGGCCGAGGCAGTGGATGCCCCGGTCGAGCAGGTGTCGGCTGCCCTGGAGCGACTGGCCGGGTTCTATGAGCAGACCGGACGCGGATTCCAGTTGCGGCAGGTCGCTGGTGGTTGGCAGTACGCCACCCGCCCCGAGCAGGCCGAGCTGATTTCTGCCTGGGTGGTTGACGGCCAGCAGAACCGGCTCACCCAGGCGGCACTGGAGACCCTGGCGGTCATCGCATACTCGCAGCCGGTTTCACGTTCGCGGGTCTCGGCGGTCCGCGGGGTCAATGTCGACGGTGTGGTGCGTACACTGCTCTCCCGGGGCCTGATCACGGAGCAGTCCCATGACCAGACCACGGGTGCCGCGCTGCTGGGCACCACGGACTACTTCCTGGAGCGACTGGGGCTTGCCTCGCTGGACGAGCTGCCACCGATCGCTCCCTTGCTGCCAGAGGCGGCCGACCTGGAGGCCGAACTCACCGCGCTGGCGATCATCCCGGAAACAGTGGAGGAACACGATGACAACTGATTCGAGCCAGGCAGAGGGTATCCGCCTGCAGAAGGTGCTGGCCCAGGCCGGGGTGGCCAGCCGTCGGGCCAGCGAAGAGCTGATCGCTGAGGGCCGGGTAGAGGTGAACGGCCAGATCGTCACCGAGCAGGGCACCCGGGTCAATCCGGAGCGGGACACCATCCGTGTCGACGGCTCCCGGATCCCGCCGCCGCGCCGCCACCTCTACCTGGTGCTGAACAAGCCCCGCGGGGTGGTTTCAACCATGGATGACCCGCAGGCCCGGCCCGACCTGAACCAGTACGTGCCCCGCCACCAGCGGCTGTTCCATGTTGGTCGGCTCGACACCGATACCGAGGGACTGCTGATCCTGACCAATGACGGCGATTTCGCCAACAAGTTGGCCCATCCCAGCCATGAGGTGCCCAAGACCTATCTGGCCGAGGTCGAGGGGCGGGTGGACAACAAGACACTGCGCCGCCTCCAGAAGGGCCTGCTGCTGGACGATGGACCGATCAAGCCGGACAAGGTGCGCTTGGTCACCCGCGCTGCCAACCGCAGCCTGGTGCAACTGACACTGCATGAGGGTCGCAACCGGATCGTCCGGCGCATCTTCGACTCGATCGGTCACCCGGTGCGGCAGTTGTCACGCATCGCGATCGGGCCGGTCGGTCTGGGGCAGTTGGCCATCGGCACCACCCGCGAGCTGACCAGGGAAGAACTCGGCGGGCTGCTCGACATCATCGGTGACTGACTGGGCGCAGCTCTCTGTTTGCCCTGGCCGCGGCTCGCGCAGCCAGGCTGGACGGGCGCGGTGGCCTGGAATGGTCCAGTCGAAGTGTCCGGTAGTCTGCACTGGTGCACTTCAACGGATCTGACTTTTCCCGGCGGAAGCCCGCCTGGCTGGTGGCAGCAGGTCTTGCCCTGGCGCTGACCCTGGTCGGCTGCGGTGGCAGCAACGGCGAGGACCCGAGCCCGACCCCTACGCCGGCCACCCAGTCACCGGCAGCCTCATCCACCGAGGCGACCCCTGAGGTCGAGCCCGTCCTGCTGGCGGATATCGACGACATCGATGTCTCCAGCGATTGGGGTACCGAGCCGACCGTCGACGCCCCGTACCCGTTCAAGGTTGATTCCACGATCAACAAGGTGGTCATCACCGGGGACGGTCCAACCGTGCCGAGCCAGACCGCCAGTGTCGAGGTGCACTATGTGGGCATCAACGCCCGCACCGGTCAGACCTTCGATTCATCGTGGGCCGCCGGCGACCCGGTCGTCTTCCCGTTGGCGCAACTCATTCCGGGCTTCGGCAAGGGTGTGGCTGATCAGCCGGTCGGCAGCCGGGTGGCTGTGGCGATCACCAGTGCTGACGGTTATGACCCGTCAGGGCAGCCGTCAATCGGCATCGAGCCGGGGGACACGCTGCTGTTCATCATCGACATCATCGATAGCGAACTGGCCGGCCCTTCCGGTGAGACCGTGGCCGTCCCGAGCGGGCTGCCGCAGGTCAGCGAAACCGACGGTGTGCCCGGCATCACCATCCCCGATGGTCTGGCTGAGCCGACCGAGGTGCGCGTGCAGGCCCTTATCCAGGGCACCGGACGTGAACTGGGGGCCGGTGATGCACTGACCTCGAACGCGGTGTGCACCACCTGGGATGGCAACGAGTACTACAACGACTTCGGTGAGGCCCCGGTGTCGGACGCCGCTGCCGGGGCAGTGCACCAGGCGCTGTTCGAGGCCCTGGTCGGTCAGCAGACCGGCAGCCGGGTCCTGGTGGTGCTGCCCGGCACGGTCGCCTACCCACACGGCAACACCGAGCCGAGCATCGCACCACAGACCGCGGTCGCCTGCGTGGTCGACATCCTGTTCACCCAGACCTACGCCTGACCCCGGCCGGTCAGAGGCGGGCTGCTAGCGTGGTTGCGTGGCGGTGGACAAGCCTGACAAGACCGAACGGATGGTCAACCTGACCATCCTGTTGCTCAGTTCGCGCCGCTACGTATCCAAAGAGCAGATACGCCAGACGGTGCAGGGCTACCAGGGCCTCAGCGATGACGCCTTCGAGCGCAAGTTCGAGCGCGACAAGGACGACCTGCGCTCACTGGGGGTGCCGATCGAGGTCGGCACCACCGACATCCTCTTCGACGACGAGCAGGGCTACCGCATCGCCCGCCGCGATTTCGAACTGCCGCCCATCGAGTTCACTCCCGACGAGGCAACCGTCCTGGGGTTGGCAGCCACCGTATGGCAGCAGGCCAGCGCTGCGGAGGGCACCGCGCATGCCCTGGCCAAGCTGCGAGCCGCCGGGGTTGAACTGGATACCGCCAGGCTGACCGCGCTGGAGCCGCAGATCAGTGCCCGCGAGGATGCCTTCGACCCGCTGTGGCAGGCGTTCGTGGCCCGCCGGGTGGTCCGCTTCGAGTACCGGGGAGATCAGGAACGCACTGTCGAGGGGTGGCGCCTGGCCTGGCGAAACAACTCCTGGTACCTGCTTGGTTGGGACCGCGGCCGCCAGGCACCCCGGCTGTTCAAGCTCTCACGCATCACCTCAGCGCCGCGCGCACTCGGCAAACCGGACGCCTACGCGGTGCCAAGCGAGGAAGAGATCGATGAGCAACTGAGGGACCGGATCACCCCGGAGTCCGATCTGGAGACGGTGGTGGCCATCCGCGGGGAACGCGCACCCGCCCTGCGTCGCAGGGGCGCGGCGTGCGCGGTGCCCCTCGAGTTGCCGACCGGGTTCGAGGCCTACCAGGTCACGTTGAACAGCAATGGCGCAGTCGCCGAGATCGCCAGTTATGGCCCGGACGTGATCGTGCTGGAGCCGGTCTGGTTGCGTAGCCGGGTACTGGAGCACCTGCGGCAGGTGGTCTCGGGATGACCACCGCGATGTCGAAGGTGCGCAGGTTGCTGGCCCTGGTGCCCTACCTCCAGGCACACCGGGGCATCCCGGTTGCCGAGGTGACCCGGACCTTCGGGATCACCGAGCCCCAGTTGATCGACGACCTGAAGAAGCTGTGGATGTGCGGCCTGCCGGGTGGCCTGCCCGACGACCTGATCGAGATCGACATGGACGC
>JBMNPP010000135.1:0-7501 GCA_050943675.1 Brooklawnia sp. | reverse complement strand
CGCGATGCGATGATGAACGGACCCCGCGCCGGCCCACCGGCAGCAGGCATCAGCGCTGGTGGGTGCTCGTCTCGAGCATCCGCTCGATGATGCGCAGGGTGTCGACGCCATCCTCCATCGACACGATCCCCGATGAGTCGCCGTTCAGGGCGTCCCGGAAGTTTTCCTGCTCAACGCGCAGTGGCTCGCGCTTGGGGAATGCGTAACGGATGACGTCGCCCTCCGTCACACCGCGGAAGGCGGCGATCGCGTCCCACTCGGTGGCCACCGTGCCATTCGCATGGAAGGTGAGGTCAGAGGTCGAGGTGTCGGCGATCAAGGCGCCCTTCTCACCAGTGACGATAACCTGACGTTCCTTGCGGGGCGACAACCAGTTGACGACCTGGCTGACGATGATACCGTTGGTCAGCCGGCCAGCGGCCACCACCATGTCCTCATGTTCACGCCCCGAACGGTAGGCCACCTCGGCGTGCACGTCGGCGTAGTTCGCATCACCCAGCCACTTGACCAGGTCGATGTCGTGGGTGGCAAGGTCCTTGACCACGCCGACATCGGAGATGCGGGCGGGGAAGGGGCCCTGCCGCGAAGTAGCAATCTGGTAGATATCGCCGAGTTGGCCTTCCTGCACGCGGCGGCGCAATTCGATGATCGCCGGGTTGCAGCGCTCGACATAGCCGACCGCACCAACCAGACCAGCCTCCGCGAATGCCTTGGCGACGCGCTCGCCAGCGGCAACGCTGGCTGCGATCGGCTTCTCGACCATCGTCGGGATACCGGCAGCTGCCAGCTTCAGGGCCACGTCTTCATGGAAGATCGTGGGCACGGCCACCATGGCGGCTTCGATACCGGCAGCGATCAGGGCATCAACATCGGGCAGCACTTCGAGGCCCTTGGCGACACCGAAGCGGTCGCCGCCCGGGTCAGCGATGGCCACCAGGTCCATGCCCTCGGTCTCGCGGATCACCCGGGCATGGTGGCGGCCCATCGAGCCGATGCCGATCAGGCCCATCTTGATATTGGCCATCTCAGGCACCTGCCTTGACCACGGTGTTCACGGCCTCGACGATGCGGTCGAGGTTCTCCTCGGTCAGCGAGGGATGCACCGGCAGCGAGATGACTTCCTGGGCTGCCTTCTCGGTCTCGGGCAGTTCAAGCCCGGGCGCGTACGGGACCAGGGAGGCGAGGCGGTGGTTCGGGATCGGGTAGTAGACACCCGAGCCGACCTGCCACTCCTCACGCAGTGCCTGGACGATGCGGTCGCGGTCTTCAGCAACCCGGATCGTGTACTGGTGGTAGACGTGCACTGCCCCATCGGCGACCGGCGGTGTGGTGACTCCGGCGAGGTTGGCGTTCAGGAAGGCGGCGTTGTCCTGCCGCTGCTTCGTCCAGCCGCCGACCTTGGTCAGTTGCACCCGGCCAATGGCCGCGTGGATATCGGTCATCCGGTTGTTCAGGCCGACAAGCTCATTGGCGTACTGCTTCTCCATGCCCTGGTTGCGCAGCAGGCGTACCCGGCGGGCGGTCTCGGCGTCGACGCAGGACACCATGCCGCCCTCGCCCGAGGTCATGTTCTTGGTCGGGTAGAGCGAGAACATCGCGAAAGTGCCGAAGGTGCCAACCAGTTCACCGTTCAGGCTGGCGCCGTGCGCCTGGGCGGCATCCTCGAAGATCATCAGGTGGTGCTTGTCGGCGATCGCCCGCAGTTCGGCCATCGCAGCTGGGTGCCCGTACAGGTGTACCGGCATGATGCCCTTGGTGCGCTCGGTGATCGCGGCTTCGACGGCTTTCGGGTCGAGACAGAAGTAGTCGGGTTCGATGTCGGCGAACACCGGGGACGCGCCGGTCAACGCCACCGAGTTGGCGGTGGCCGCGAAGGTGAACGACGGGACGATGACCTCATCACCAGCGCCGATACCTGCGGCCAGCAACCCCAGGTGCAGACCGGAGGTGCCGGAGTTGACCGCCACACACTCGCGGCCAGCGGTCATCTGGGCCGCGAACTCCTCTTCAAAAGCCTTGACCTGCGGCCCCTGCGCGATCATCCCGCTCTGGAGCACTGCATCAACTGCAGCCCGCTCTTCATCACCGATGATTGGCTTTGCCGCTGGAATGAACTCGCGATCCACCATCACTGAACCACCCTCAAGTTGTTGTCTGAAATCTCGTACTGTTCGCCGGTCTGGGGGCACTCGAATCTGCCCTCACCGACCTTTTCAAGCCGCACTCCGGCACGCGATACCCAGCCGATCTGGCGTGCCGGAACACCGACCACCAGCGCGTAATCGGGGACGTCCTTGGTAACGACCGAGCCGGCGGCGACCATCGCCCATTCGCCCACCACGACCGGTGCCACGCACACCGCGCGCGCCCCGACCGATGAGCCACGCTTCAGGGTTACCCCAACGTGTTCCCAGTCGTCAGCAGACTTCTGTGTGCCGTCGGCGTTGATCGCCCGGGGGTACAGGTCGTTGGTGAGCACTGCGGCAGGGCCGACGAAAACCCCGTCGGCGAGGTCGGCTGGCTCATAGACCAGCGCGTAATTCTGGATCTTGCAGTTGTCACCAAGGTGCACGCCAGTGCCGATATAGGCGCCACGGCCAACCACACAGTTCTTGCCCAATACCGCGTCCTCACGTACCTGCGCGAGGTGCCAGACGCTTGAGCCGTCACCTATCTGGGCGTTGTCGGCCACGTCTGCGGTGTCAATGATGCGAACGGACAACCAATCCTCCCGACTGGGACATTTGACGGCAGGAAAGCCATCAAGTGAACCATTGCAGGTTACCGGAGTTCGTGTTGGGGTTCACACTCAGGCAACCGGTAATGCAACCGATCCTGCTGGGGCAACCTGCCGCTCGGAAGCGATCAGGCCACTGGTCGAAGTCGCTTGTCTGGCCGACCGATCGGTCAGGACCAACAGGAATTCGCGGTTGGTTGTCCCGTCTGTGTCGAAGCCTCCCACTACGCTCGCCACATTTCCCCAATTGCGGGCCAGCATCGCCGAAGCGCCGACGGTGCCGTCTCCGGTCCGGTTGATATAGCTGGCGGTACCGTCCTGCCACAGCAAACCAATGGTCGGATATGCACCAGTGGCTGCCTGTCCCACCGCGAATATCGACTTTGCACCGGGCCAGGTGCCAATCAGCTCGTAACCAGTGAAGGCACCACGGCCGTCCCCGAAGTAGATACGCACTTCGCCGCTCGCCTGTTGGTAGGTCGCCAACGCAGGAAGCCCGTCGCCTCGCCAAGAGCCGACCGCGATGACTTGATCAAAGTTCTGCCAGCCGTTGCCGATTCTGCGTGCGCCAGCGAACGAACCGCTGCCAAGCCCGGACGAGAGCATCAAGTCGCCATTGCCGATGCGGTAGATCACATCCGCCTGGCCGTTGCCATCCCAGTCTCCGCCCGCGAACGGGATGGCATCATTCGGCAACCCGAGGCTCTTGGACATGTGACCCCAGGTGTACCGGTATTCGTAGAAGTCACCGCTGGCATCGACACCCCACAGTGGACTATGCGCCTTCGACTGCTGGGCAACCGTGATGGCTCGCCAGTTCGTCCAGCCGGACCCGATCAGTTGCCCTGCCCGCACATTCCCGTTCGAAATACCGTCGTACCTATACAGCATCCCGTCATTACGGACAGCGAGTAGGTCGCCGACCCCATCGGCGCTCCAATCACCAGCACCAGCGATGTGCACCATCGCGCCCCAGCCACCGCCGTGGACCACCGGGTTGATGAAGCCGCCAGTGTTGCTCGCCGGGTAGGTGAACAACCGACCGTCTGCATGAACCGCTCGAAGCGCAGACCGCCCCTGGTAGGCCTTCGCCACTACTGTGAGTTGGGTCATGTTTCCCCAGCCAGAACCAATTAGACGCGCCGAAGCAAAGCCCCCGTGGCCGTCACCTCGGTAGAGGTACATCGCGCCAGTTTGCTTCTGTCTGCCAAGCAGATCCTGTTTGCCGTCACCATCCCAGTCGACACCGGCCATGATCTGATCCAGATTCTGCCAACCATGTCCGATCTGGATACGAGCCTGGAACCGGCCGTTGCTGCCCATCGGATACAACCACAGCAGCCCACTCCCGTCGACGAGCATCGCATCTGCGCGGCCGTCACCATTCCAATCCCCAGGAGCGATCAGGCTCGGCCAACTCGATCCGATCTGCGTTCGGGGTTCCCACAATTGCCTTGCGGGTCCCACGGACGCGACTGTCGTGCTCGCACCGGTTCCAGCTACCACGTTGACCCGGCCATCCCGGAAGAAGTCCCGATCGACGGGCGGGGCATTCACTACAGGCACGGGAGTCGGGGCGTCCGCATTCGGCCGGCCGAACCACAGGTTGAAGTTGCGGTAGAAGTTCCGGTTGCCGTAGGCCGAGCACGAATCCCCGGTGCCGCTGACGGCGTCCAGAGCAGCCTTGTTGGCCACGTACGGCGTGTAGTTGTAGAGCGCCGCAGTGGCTGCCGACTTCATGGTCACCTGGGCGGTGCCACAGCTGCTGCTGGGGTTGAAGGCAACCTGGAAGGTGCCGCCGACCCGGTAGGTGAAGCTGTTCGGCTCCAGCCGGTAGCGCTGCAGCTGCGAGGCGGCCGAATACACCTGGTGCACGAACCCCTCGTAGGCCGTGTTGCATTCCTGGAAGTCGGGGCAGCCGAACCCGGTCGCCTGGTCGTACTTGCGTCGCGTCGGATCAGTGGTGGTGATCAGACCCTGCTCCTTCTGCAGGATCGTCAGCAGCACCTGGGCGTTCACCCCGCAGGCCTTGGCCGAGTTTGCGATGACCGCGGCAGCGCTCTCGCCGGTCCTGCCGGTGTAGGCGTTCGCGCAGAACTTGGTGACCGGTCGGTTGGGTGTATTGAACGTGGCGTTCTTCAGGCACGGGCTGCCGTCGTTGCCCTTGACGCAGGATGCGCCCTGGGTGTTCAGGAATGACTGCACCTGCGCGGTGGTCATCGTCCCGCCCGGGGTGTACATGACCGAATCAGAGATCAGGAAGTTCGGGTCGTAGCCCAGCAACCCGTTGGCGGCTGTGCCGTTGGTCGCGTACGGGGCAAGGTTGGCGGCGGCCTCGGGCTGGGCCACCTCGGGCTTACCGGCCTCGGGATTGGTCGAAGCGCTCATCAGGTTGCCCACCTGCGTGCGCAACTCGCCCAGGCGCGGATACATGTAGTTGCCGGGGCACTCGGTGGATGCGACATCGCGGTGCCCGATGATCGCTGGTTTGGTGACTCCACCAACACTCATCGACCCGGTCGGACTGACGTTGTGGATGCCGAACTTCCAGGCGATTGCCCTGGCCATGGCGTCCATGGACGCCTGCGGCATCTGCACCAGCGAGAAGTTGCCGAGCACCGAGATACCGAAGGTCGAACTGTTCCACTCCAGCGCGTGCCCGCCGACGATCGCATTGCTCAGGCCCCCGGCCCGCCCCTCCCACAGGCGGCCGTAGGTGTCGACCAGGACGTTGTAGCCCATGTCACCCCAGCCCAGGGTGACCGCGTGGTAGTAGTAGATGCCGCGGATGATGCCGGGCACCTGCTCAGCGGTGTAACCGTTGCCGCCCGCAGTGTGGTGCACCACCACGCCCTTCACTGAGCCGTGCTGGGGCGTCCACTTCATCTGGCTCTCGTCAGCGCCCCAATCGGCGCGCGAGTAGATGACCGGCATGTTGGTGGCGGCCTGGGGCGCGTTGATGCGCGTGATGCCCGCGGTGGTTGCCTGGTTGTCGTCACTGGTCGAGGTGCGGGTGACCAGCTGGTCGCCGTTGGCGTCCTCGGTGGCCAGTTCGTCAGCCTCCACCTGCAGCGGGTCAACCACCAGCAGCGTGGCGTCTGCGGGGCTCACCTCACCGAAGGTGACAGCGGCCTGCACCTCGACACCAGCGCCGAGTACGACGATCGGGTCACTGCCGACCCGGTCGGCCTCGTCACTGAGCTGCTCGGTCTCGTATGGCTGCCAACCGCCCCAGCCCTCGCCCTCACTGGTGCGCAGGTAAACCGAGGCCTCGGCGTCCTGCTGCAAGGTGTCCCAGCTGATGCCGATGATGTTGACCTCGGCGGCAGTGGTGGCGCTGGCCATGGCATAGACGGCATCCGGCAGTTCACCGGCGGCCTCGACCAGTTCGACCGGAGCATCGGCGTTCGGGTCGTCCACAACGGGTTCTTCAGTGGGCTCAGCGGGCTCGGTGGTGGTTTCATCGGGGATTGGGGAAGCCCCTGCCGGTGGCGGCGTCGCCCCTACCTGGCTGGGCTCAACCGTCGGCTCAACAGGGGCCTCGGTGTCCTCGGTGGCATCGACAACGGTCGTCGGCACCTCTACCGGAATTGGGGAAACCGGCTGCGCCTGCGGAATGCGGTCCTTCACCACCTCGGCAGTGCCGGAAGAATTGTCGTCACCAGGTGCCGCTTTTGCTGGCGGACCACCAAGCAATGTCAATGCCAATAGCAGAGCCAGAATTGTTGGGAGTGCAGCCCGGGAAATCCGCTTGGCTGAAGAATTCATGTGAGATGCTCCTGAAACTGTCACCCGAACAGGCACCTGACCACCACGACAGCTGCAAGCACGGACGACTCGACCGTTGCATGCGTGAGCCTAACCAGCCCAAGTGATATTCAGAAAGCACTCCCTCAAGCCACGGTTTAACCTTCTTGGGCGGCTTTCGGGATTCACAAGGTATTTTACGCGGTGATGCGGGTACCACCATTTCCGGAAAGCGCCTGGGTGATGTTCTGCAGTGAAGTGATGATTGCCTGCCCACCACCGGCAGCCAGGAATTGCAGCGCCGCATCAACCTTGGGCCCCATCGATCCGGGTGGGAACTCGCCGGCCTCATAGAGCGAACGCATCTCGGCAGCGGACACCTCATCCAGGCGACGCTGGTCCTCGGTGCCGAAACCGGCGTAGACGTGTTCGACGCTGGTCACCAGGATGAGGGTGTCGATACCCAGCTCGGCTGCCAGCAGTGCCGAGGTGTAGTCCTTGTCGATCACCGCGTCGACCGGCTGCCAACCCTCGTCAGTCGCCACGACCGGGACGCCGCCGCCCCCACCGGCCACGATGACCGCGGGGTAATCCATGAAGTGCCTGACCTTTTCGGCCTCGAGGATCGAATGCGGCCTGGGGCTGGCAACCAGCCGTCGGAACCCGCCGGAGGTCTTCGCGACAGCCCAACCCTCGTCGCGGTGGGCCCGGGCCACTTCCGCATCGAAGACCGGCCCGATGGGCTTGGTCGGGGCCGCGAAGGCCGGGTCGTCGCTGAGCACCTCGGTATTGGTCAGGATGCCGATCGCCCGCATGTCGATGCCACGCCGGGCCAGCGCGTTGTCGATGCCCAGGCACAGCAGGTGCCCGATACCGCCCTGCGAGTTGGCGCCCGCCATCCACAGCGACACCCGTGGGATGCCCTCGGCCTCGGGCATCCCCTCGACCAGTTCGCTGCGCCGCAGGATGTAACCCACCTGCGGGCCATTGCCGTGGGTCAACACGACCCGGTGACCG
>JBMNPP010000134.1:0-7541 GCA_050943675.1 Brooklawnia sp. | reverse complement strand
GATTGCCAGCAGTGCAAGATTGGTGCCGGGATTGCGGCGAAAGTCGGTGGTGATGAGAGTACGGCTGGCCGATGGGGTCGTCATGCCTGCGTCCAATCCTGGCTTGGTGCGTCGAATTGCGAGGTCTTGCGCAAAGCCATCGTGAACCCTGAGATTGCTGCAAAGCCAGTCCCCAGCACGCCAACCGGGTGGAGCTCGGGGCCGCGACGGGGTCACCCCTGGGGCTGCTGCTCCTGGTTCCCCCTGGCCGGCCGCGATGGGACCGGGCGGAATCAGTTCAGGGCCACCAGCACGATCGGTAGCGCAATAGTGAGCAGCACGGTGCTGATCAGCACCGGCCACTTGTGGTTGACCAGCTCGGCGACGAACTCGCGGACCATGCCAGCGGGCCAATAATACCAGGACACTGGTGCCCCGGCGACCTGAATCGGCAGACCCAGCCGCCGGGCCAGGTCTGCAGTACGCAGCACATGGAAGTTGCTCGTCACCGCCAGCCCGGTGGCCTCCGGGCCCAGTCGCGGGTCGGCCTCAACCAGTTTGGCGGTGTAGCGCAGGTTCTCCTCGGTGTTGGTGGAGGCGTCCTCCAGCAGCACCAACTCGCCGGGGACCCGCAGGTCGTCGATGGCGTACTCAGCCATTGCGGCAGCCTCGGGACGTGGTTCGTCGCTGCCCTGACCCCCGGACATCACCAACACCGGAGAATGCCCACGTGACTGCCACGAGCTGCCGATCTGTGCGGCCTTGCGCACCCGGCTGGCCAGCACCCGGCCGACCTTGCCGTCAGCCAGACCTGCGCCCAATGCCACGATGAAATCAGGTGGCCGCCGGGCGCTGATGACCGAATAGAACCACTGGTAGATGACCATCGACATGAACAGGAACCCCAGCCAGCTCGCTGCCAGCAGCAGCCAGACACCCAGTGCCAGGCTCCACCGCCCATTCAGGGTGATCAGCCAGAACCCGACCAGTACCACGCCGATCAGTGCGAGCCCGGTCAGGCCGCCCAGCAGGTCACCTATCGAGCGACCACCGCGTGCGAGCATCTTGAACCCGCTGGCCAGCAGGGCCAGCACCAGTCCGCTGACCCACAGCGGTGCACTTATCATGGCGATCGCCATACCGGTAGCGACCGGGGCGGGAGAGGAACCCACCCCGACCGAACCCAGCGCTGCCAATGCCCCAAGTCCGATCAGTGGTGCGTTGAGCGCCCGGCGCGGCTCGGCGCGGACGATGTACACCGCCCAGACCAGCACAGCGAGTTCGACGATGACCAGCAGCCACACCACGGTGCCCTCCTCAGACCGATTTGGTGGCCCACGGTACTGCTGGTGGTACAAACCGGACAATTGGACTGGCAAAGAGCCACCCATGTGGCTGCCGAGGCGTCCCCGGCGCAGTGCCAGTACACTCGACGCGTGAGTGCGCCAGAGCTGCAATTGACCGTTCTCGTCGTTGGATCGGGAGGGCGTGAACATTCGCTGGCCCGGGCAATCGCTGCCGACCCGTCAGTGGTCGCGGTGCACGTGGCGCCGGGCAACCCCGGCACAGCCCACTTCGCCACCAACCACGCCATCAACCCGAATGATCCGGACGCTGTTGCCGCGCTGGCCTCGCAGCTCGGGGCGAACCTGGTGGTGGTCGGACCGGAGGCGCCACTGGTGGCTGGCGTGGCTGATGCGGTCCGGACTGCTGGTATCGCCTGCTTCGGGCCGAGCGCGGCTGCCGCCCAATTGGAGGGCTCCAAGGCCTTCGCCAAGCAGGTGATGGCTGATGCCGGTGTGCCGACGGCCGGCTACCGGGTCTGTCGCAACGAGGCTGAACTGGCTGCCGCACTGGACGAGTTCGGGCCGCCGCACGTGGTCAAGCATGACGGGCTGGCCGCAGGCAAGGGGGTGCTGGTCACCACTGACCGGGCAGCTGCCCTGGCACATGGTCTGGGCAGCGACCAGGTGGTGATCGAGGAATACCTGGATGGTCCCGAGGCGAGCCTTTTCGTGATCACCGATGGGACGAACGCGGTGCCACTGCAGCCGGCCCAGGACTTCAAGCGCGTTGGGGACGATGATGCCGGACCCAATACCGGTGGCATGGGTGCTTACAGCCCGCTGCCCTGGTTGGCGCCGGGCACCGTCGAACAGGTGATGACCGAGGTCGTGACGCCGACCCTGGCGCGGATGCGTGAATTGGGTACCCCGTTCAGTGGGCTGCTCTACGTGGGGCTGGCGCTCACCTCACGCGGACCGCGGGTGGTCGAATTCAACGCCCGGTTCGGTGACCCCGAGACCGAGGCCGTGCTGCCGTTGCTGCGCACCCCGCTGGCCCAGGTGCTCCACGCGGCCGCCACCGGACGCCTCGATCAGGTGGGCCCTCTGGAATTCGATGATCGGGCCGCAGTGTGCGTGGTGCTCGCCGCCGAGGGATACCCGGCGTCCCCCAGGAAGGGTTGCCTGATCACCCTGCCACCAGAGACTGCCGATGTGCACGTCATCCATGCCGGCACCGCGGTTGACGAGCACGGCAGGCTGGTCGCCAACGGTGGCCGGGTGCTGGTCGTGGTGGGCACCGGGGACGACCTGGCAGGCGCCCGGCGCGCAGCCTATGAACACATCGCCGCAATAGATTTTGCTGAGGGGTTCTGCCGCTCGGACATCGCTGCAAAAGCCGTTTGACAAGGAGAATCGTCTTGACTGTGCCCAATGTGCTGGCCAGCCGCTATGCCAGTGTCCAGATGAAGCAGATCTGGTCACCGGAAAACAAGATCATCGCCGAGCGCCAGCTGTGGCTGGCAGTGCTCGCCGCCCAGCGCGACCTGGGCGTCGACTTCGGTGGCGACGACCCGGATGCAGTGATCGCCGACTACGAGCGCGTCATCCAGGACGTCGACCTGGCCGCGATCGCGGACCGGGAGAGGATCACCCGCCACGATGTGAAGGCCCGTATCGAGGAGTTCAACGAACTGGCCGGCCACGAGCACGTCCACAAGGGCATGACCAGCCGTGACCTGACAGAGAACGTCGAACAGATGCAGGTGCTGCAATCGCTGAAGCTCGTGCGCAGCCGGGTGGTGACCACGCTGGCCCGGCTATCAGAACTGGCTGCCCGCTATGCCGACCAGCCGGTCGCCGGCCGCAGCCACAATGTCGCCGCACAGGTCACCACGCTCGGCAAGCGGTTCGCGAGCGTCGCAGACGAGATGCTGATCGCCCACGCCCGGCTCACTGAACTGATCGGACGCTACCCGGCTCGCGGCATCAAGGGACCGATGGGCACCAGCCAGGACATGCTCGACCTGTTGGGTGGCGACCTGGACAAACTCGACCAACTGGAGCAGCGCATCGCCAGCGGACTAGGCTTCGCCAACGTGCTCGACTCCACCGGGCAGGTCTACCCCCGCTCGCTCGACCTGGATGTGGTCAGCGCACTCGCCCAGACCGCGGCTGGGCCGTCCAACCTGGCGACCTCGATCAGGTTGATGGCCGGTGACGAACTGGTCACCGAGGGTTTCGCCGAGGGCCAGGTGGGTAGCTCGGCGATGCCGCACAAGATGAACACCCGTAGTTGTGAGCGGGTCAACGGCCTGAGCGTGGTGATCCGGGGTTACCTGGCGATGGTTGGTGAGCTTGCCGGTGACCAGTGGAATGAGGGTGACGTCAGCTGTTCAGTGGTGCGTCGCGTCGCGCTGCCGGACGCCTGCTACGCACTCGATGGGCTGTTCGAGACCTTCCTGACTGTGCTGGCCGATTTCGGGGCCTTCCCCTCGGTGATCAGTGCTGAACTTGACCGCTACCTGCCGTTCCTGACCACCACCAAGGTGTTGATGGCCGCGGTGCGCAAGGGTGTGGGCCGTGAGGACGCCCACGAGGCGATCAAGGAGCATGCGGTCGCGGTGGCACTCCAGATGCGCCAGACCGGTGCCCGTGACAACGACCTGTTCGATCGGCTCGCAGCCGACGAGCGGCTGGGGCTGAGCCGAGACGAACTGGCCGAGTTGATCAGTGCCCCGCTCGAATTGACCGGGGCGGCCGCCCGCCAGGTGGGACGGGTGATAGCGCGCATCCAGCCCCTGGTCGAGGCCGACCCGGCCGCCGCGGCCTACCAGCCAGGGGCAGTGCTCTAGACCAGGCTCACCACGGGCTCATCGCCTGACAGGTCGAGTGCGAAGGGAGTGCGCCAGCCGACCACGACGTCCTCGAAGTAGCCGGGGCTGCCGTCGTCGATGACGCCCTCGCCGCTGGCGCTGGTCTGGTAGATCACGCGGAAGGTTGCCGTGAACCCGTTCGAGATGGTCCAGGGGCCAGTCGGCAGGGTGATATCGGCTGCCGGATCGGCAGGCACCAGTTTCCAGGTGACCGAACCGTCGGTGATCTGGCCGTTATCGAACTCCATCACCCAGTTGCAGGCCGTCGGGACGGACTTCTCAGCCGCGCAACCGTTGAGGATCGTGCGTACCTGCTCGGTGATCTGGTCGTGCAGACCGCTGGCCATCACGAGCTCGGTGCTGAACTGCGAGGTGCCGCCGGTAAACACGTCGAAAGCCGAAACATCGGTGCCGTAGCCAAGCAGTGTCATGCCTGATTCAGCGGTGTAGGTGCCGGGCAGTACGGTGACCTCGCTGGTGCCCCGGGGGATCGTGACCCCGTTGATCAGGTGCGGCAGATCCGAATTGATCGTCACATGGTGCAGGACGTCGTCAGCATCGACCAGCCACTGGCCATCGGCGCGTACCACTGACCACTCCACGACCTTGTCGATCGCATTGATCCGCACGCTGGCCCGGTACCGGTGGTCGTTATTGCCCGATTCGACCAGCGACAATTGCGAGTTGAAGGTGAACGCCCCCGAGTTGACTGACAGGGCCGCATCGCTCAGCAACGGATGCTCACCCGGGTCGGGGGCCTCGTCCAGGTGGTTGAGCGCGTCGTTGGCCCTGCCCGACTGCAGGGCGTCCAGCAGCCCGAGTACAGCGACCTGCGAGGCCTCCTCATTCTGTGAACGGTTGAGCCACTGCAGCCCGTACACCGCAGCAGGGATCAGCAGCAGCAATGGCAGCGCGATCAGTGCGATGGTGCGCAAGTTCTTCATGCGGGCCTGCCGGCCGGGTGGCGGCTGGAAGGCGTTACCGTACCTGGCCGCGAAGTGGCCCGGTGGCGCACTGGGGGGCTGCTGGCCCGGGCCGGTGCCTGGTGCGGCGGCATTGGCCGGGGTGGGACCGGGTCGCGGGCGGGCGAAGTTCGGTCGCGACCCACTCGGCTGCCCGGGCTGTTGCGGCGGCGTGGTCATGGCGAAGGTCTCCTCGATCGGGCTGGCTCAGAATCTACCGGCTGGACCTCGACTCAGAACCGGTGGCCATGCTCAGGCCCGGCTGCGGGCGCGGCGGGACTTGCGGTCAGTGGCTCCTGGTCGTCCGGCCACGCCCACCAGTTCGGTCGCGGTCCTCGCGCAGGCCAGCGCGGTCGGCTCTGCCTGGGTGGCGGGTGAGGCCAGCCAGTCCAGTTGCAGGGCCACCGGCCGCCCCCAACCGGCGGCCCGCTGCGCCACGGCGTCCACCCGGGCTGCGAATTCGTCCTGGACGCCCAGTGCGACCGCCCATGGCAGGAGCCGGTTGAACAGCTCGCGCAGCTCGGCGGGGGGAAGATCTTCGGCGGTTGGTTCGGCCACCGCGTCGCGGTATTCGCGCAATTGGTCGCGGGCCTGCTCGGCGGCATCGGTTTGCGATTGGTGCCGGCGTCCGCGCGAGGCGAGAAGCACACCGGCCGCCATCACCAGGGCGCCACCCACGACCCCACGGAAATCGCTGGTTGCCAGCCACTCGATCAGCTCGTAGACGGTCAGCAGCAGCCCAAGCAGCAGCACCAGGGCGCCGACCCAGCCCCAGGGGGAATGTTTGGGTGCTGATTCGGCACTGAACCAGCCCTGGTGGTGCAGGTGTTCGCGCAGGGCGGCCTCGGCGCTGGCCAGCGGGCGGGTTGCCAGCATGGTCAGACCGCTGAGGGTGAGCGACTTGCGTTCAGCGGTGAATGGCCTTGTCAGCAGCGCTTCTTCGAATCGGTGGAGTTCGGTGCCCAGGGGCTTGTCAGTGCGCCGGATAACCCAGTCGTAGTTGCGGGACTGCTCATCGGCGAGCGAGGTTATCTGCAGGTAGCCGCGAGCCGCCAGGTCGACCAGGGTCAGCCGCAGGTCGCGTTCGGCAACCTCACCTTCGAGCAGGGGCCCCACTGTCCCCGGGGTCTGCTGGGCAGGGGCGGTCAGGGTGCGTTCCGGAATGATCAGCCCGGGTACGCGCACGGGTTCATCGGGTTCTCTTGGCCGGGTGCCGAGCACAACGACGATCGCGGCCACCAATGCCACAATGCCCAGAATCAATGCAACAAGCTGCACCCCGCCCGCACCTCCGTAGACAACTTTATGCGCAGGCAGCAGTGATGACACCTCATTGGCCTGCCGGGTCGGCGTTGCGTGTCGCAGCGGGCCGTTAGGCTGGCCGGGTGAGTCAGTACGCGCACCTGGGGTTGCCCCTGCTACATGCCGGCAAGGTACGGGAGTTGTACGCCCTGCCTGACGAAGAAACCATGCTCATGGTGGCCACCGACAACATCTCGGCCTTCGACCATGTGCTCTCCACCCGGATTCCCGGCAAGGGAGTGGTGCTGACGCAACTGTCCAACTGGTGGTTCACCCAGTTGGCCGACCTGGCCCCCAGCCATGTGCTGCCCCGGGATGTTCCGGCCCGGGTGGCCGACCGTGCGGTTGTGGTGGAACGCCTGCAGATGCTGCCCATCGAGGCTGTCGCCCGCGGCTACCTGACCGGTTCCGGCTGGGCCGAATACCAGGCGTCGGGGACGGTGTGCGGCATCGAGTTGCCGACCGGGCTGCACGATGGTGCACGGCTGGCCGAGCCGATCTTCACCCCCGCCCACAAGGCACCGCTGGGTGAACACGACGAGAACATCACCTACGAGGCGATGTGCGAACTGGTGGGCGGTGAGCTCGCCGAACGGGTTCGCACACTGACCCTCCAGCTGTACACCCGGGCCGAGCAGCTCGCCCGAGACCGCGGCATCATCCTGGCCGACACCAAGTTCGAATTCGGGCTGCGCCCCGACGGCACCCTGGTGCTGGCAGATGAGGTGCTCACCCCCGATTCGTCTCGTTTCTGGGACGCCGAGCAGTGGGAGCAGGGCAACCTGGCCAGCTTCGACAAGCAGTACGTGCGTGACTGGCTCACCTCGCCGGCTTCCGGCTGGGACAGGGCCTCGGACGCGCCACCGCCAGCCCTGCCCGATGAGGTGGTCGCCGCAACCCGTCAGCGCTACCTGCAGGCCTACCACCGCCTGACCGGTGAGCCGCTGGCGCTCAACGGCTCCAGTGCGCAGTCGCAGTGATCGGCCAGCATCCGGGCTGACCAAACTGGGCCTGACCATCAGCCCGATCAGGGCCACGCGCTAAGCTGCGCACATGACACTTGTCGTCGTCGATGTGATGCCCAAGCCCGAGATCCTTGACCCCCAGGGCAAGGCAGTCACCAGTTCGCTGCAGCGGCT
>JBMNPP010000133.1:0-7660 GCA_050943675.1 Brooklawnia sp. | reverse complement strand
TCGACCAGAGCGTGCTGCTCACCACCCCCGGCTTCACGCTGATGGCCGTCGACATCGACCCGCAGGGCTTCGACGCACTACTGTCGGTGCGCAACCTGAGGTCGTCCGACGGCTCAAGCGCAGCCACCTTCACCATCCATCTCGACTACGTGAACTGGGGCGGCAAGAACCAGATCCCGGTCAAACTGACCCTGCACTGGACGCCCAGCCAGGCGCTGCGCGACGCCGTCGCCCAGGAATACGGCCAGCGGCTCGACCAGTACTCCGCCGAACAGGCACGCCGCTTCCAGGAGGCCTATTACCAGGCCGCCCGCGAACGGATCACCGTGGCCAGCAGCATCGCGCCGCGTCCCGCCGAAGACCTGCGCGAAGAGGAACGCACCGTGGTCTACCGGGCCCTCATCAGCCAGCTGATGAGCGTCGGCAACCACCAGTCCAAACACGTCACATCAGAACTGGTGCGATCAATCTTCGACGTCGACAAGATGCTGTACTTCGTCGCCGACGAATGGTGGGTGCCGCGCCTGCACCGAAGCACCCAGTACCTCGGTGAACCACCCGGCGGCGGGGGACCGCGGCCCGGGTTCGACCTCGGCAACCTCGCCGAAATCACCGGGACGATGGCCACCCGCGCCTTCGGCAGGATCGCACGGACAGCAGGCGGCGCGTCCAGCCCCGGCAGCGCGGCGCGACCCAGGCCGATCTCGGCCCAGCACACCGTCGACTGGGGTGGCGCCCAGGAGTTGAACCGCGACAGCTACTACATCACCGAGGACGCCCGGCCCGCCCGGCTCGGATCATCGCTTGGCTGGCTGCTGCAACTGGACGGCGACAACCTGCGCAACGCCTTCCTCAACTCACCGTGGGTGAAGGCGGTCATCCCGATCCGCATCGGCAAGGAGCGGGCGGCGCTGCAGTGGTTGCAGCAGGCGCACGTCGAAGGATCGGACGGCCGGGACTCGGCCTACCTGCAGCCCGGGCACCCTGAACCCGAATCCGGTCAGCCGGCCACCATCCGCGAGGCACTGGAGCAGTTGATCAACAAGATCCAGCTCTTCGACCAGCACTCACGCACCGTCATCGAGGCCGACCCCGATGACCCGCAGAGCACGCACTTCGCGGGCAGCCTGCCGACCGAGGCCGTCTTCGAAAACGGGTTCTACCCGTTGGCGGGCGGAGTGCGTTTCGACGGTGACGCCACCGACCAGCAGATCATCTCGCAGTGGATGGAGATACTGCCGACCGACCAAGTGGCCGCCGTCGAGGTCCGCTACGACCCGCGGACGCTGCAGATCGTGCACCCCGAGACACCCCCGGAGGAATAGTCAGCAGCTATCAGCGATCTTCTTGATGCCGAGCAGCAACTGGCGATTGCTGCCGAAGACCGCCTTGACGAGCTTCGCCGTGTCCCGCTCGGTGGGGTCTGCCTGCTTCGGGTCGACGTTGGCCAGGAAGTCCATCCACTTGGCGACGACGGCACGCTGCGCGTCCTCCAGTTCGCCGCAGATCACCTGCCGCAGGCGGGCATCACGCGCCTCGACCAGTTTCGTGCTGGCGCCGTAATAGCTGATCTGCCTGATCAGCCCGTCCAGTTCAAGCAGCGAGGCCGGCCAGACACCCTTCTCGGACAGGGCGGCCAGAGTGGGGCTCGCTGGCAGCACCGCCAGTGCGGTGACCAAGCCCTCAGTGGACGACAGGATCTCGGTGACGCCGATATTGCGCGAATCCACCCCGGACAACACCAGATCGTGCTCAAGGGGTGTCAACCGCTTCTCACTCAACTGACGGTTCATCCAGCTGGTGAAATCCTCGCGGGTCAATTCATCCCGCCACCGCATTAGCCATTCGATCGCGAACCGGGCATGGACGCCGTGCCGCATCTCGTGGTGGGCCACGGCCAGGGTGAATAACTTGTCCCGCTTGTTGGGTAGCGCGCCGCCAGCGGTTTGCGCGCCCCACCCGAAGGCGTCAGCGCCCATGATCATGGTCACCCTGGGCGGGGCGTTGCCCCGCACGTGCGGCATGGCCGGGTTGTGGTAGGCACCGGCCTGGTCGATGTAGCCGGTCTCGCCGCCGACGAGGTTGGTGTTCCTGCCGCGCAGGTTGGGGAAGTAGCTCAGGCCCGGCTTCTTCGCGCCGTTGTGGATCGTCAGCACCTCGGTGTCGGGGTGCTCCTCGACGTCCTCGATCAGCTTGGCGTTTGCAGCCTTCGCTGCCGCCCGCATCTGCTCAAGGGGCGCGGCGTCCGGCCAGTTGACCACGTCGGGATGGGTCAGCGGGATGGGGTGGAAGTCGGGCAGCATCACCGGTGGTGCGATCAGGTCGCCCGGCAGGTAATCCCAGCGCGGGAACTGCTTGGCCAGGGTGGCGCGGTGCACCGGATCAATCTTCGAGGTTGCCTTGCCGCGGCCACTCCACTTGCCGCCCTTGCTGACCAGGCCGGTGGAGGTTTTCGTGATGGTCCAGGAGCGGGTCAGGTCAGCCCGGTAGAGCACTTCGCGGTCCTTGACGAGGTAGGCGGCCGCGCCGAAGATCGACACACACTGGCTGGGTGGCGTCGGGCTGCTGAACAGGTCGCGCACCGCCTCGGCAGTGGAGGAGGGGGCGTCCTTCAGTTCCAGCCGACCGGACTGTCGGGTGACGGTGTCGTAGAAGGGGCTGTTGGGGTTGGTGCCGTCGGTGCTCCAGCGCGGCTGTTTCGCGTTCTCGCTGTAGAGCACGACCCGGGTCGGGGTCTTGAAGGTGTAACGCTTCTGCAGCGACACCTGGCGGGCCTTGCGTTTCCCGGTGGCGGGGTAGTGGGCGATGATCTGGCGCCACATGAACTGCAACCAGTGCACGCCAGTGGTGTTGCCGTCGAAGACCAGGATGAACGCGCTGCCGGGGTCGGTGCCGGCCAGCTTGCCATCCAGGTGCATTCGCACCTGGCCGTACTTGACCTTGACTGCCGGTTTGCGCTCGGTTCCCATGGAGTCGACCTTGAACGGCTTGGCCGTCGGCGGTGCGACCAGGCCGGCCCGCTCGGCGATGGTGAAGCGGATCAAGCGCCGCAACTCGTAGCCGTACCGGGCTCTCTCTTTGGCGTCCAGTTCCGTGATCAGCGCCTGCTCGATCTTCGGCAGGAGGCTGTCCGGGATCACCGAGAGGTCCAGCTCTGTCTTCTTGTTCTTCATGTGGTCGACCAGTCGCCGGGCCAGTCGCCGCGGATCATCGGTGTCCAGGATCCGGTTGATCCTCGGCGGTGTTGGCGGCGCCGCGGGCCTGGGCGGCGTGGGCGCCTGCGGCGGCGCTGGTGCCTGCGGCGGATCCGTCATGGCATGCCCCCATGGAACGGGTGTGGATCCCGTCAGCATCTCGCGGGCCAGACAGGCGGGCAAGAGGCCCCAGTCTTGAGATCCGGCGCGGCCAGGCCCCAATTTCCGCGTCACGCAGCCCCGAAACCCGCGATGCGAAACGCAAGGCTATGTAGGCGTCGGAAGCTGTCGCCCAGGAACAGCTCGCGACGCCTACATAGCTGAAGGTTTGGATCCCGCCAGCATCGAGCTGGCAAACCCGCGGGCCAGGCCCCAGTTCTGGGTTCCCGCCGAGCCCTCGAATCTGACGCAGGTAGCGGCAGTAACCGGCGATGCGAAACGCAAGGCTATGTAGGTGTCGGGTGCTGTCGCCTACGAGCAGCTCGCGACGCCTACATAGCTGAAGGTTTGGTGAACCGGCCAAAACGCCAGTTTGGTGCCTGGATCCTTCCTCAAAGGCACGCTGGGGCCGCCTGCGACGGAACGCTCTGCGGGCAGGCGGCTACGTGCCCGTTGGGCGGACGGAGCGGGCGGGTGTGTGCCGGCTCCGGCCTCGGGCGAGTTCGGTTTCCAGGGCGTCGAACTGCTGAGCGAACGGTGCGCGCTGAATCCGGGCTGTCAGCCAGGTAGTGGCGTGCTCAATGCCCGTGGGGGCGATCGCGTAGATGCGGAGGGTGCCGTCGGATCGCACCGACACCAATCCGGCCTCCCTCAAGACCCGAAGGTGTTGGGAGACGGTCGGCTGAGAGATGGGCCGGTCGACCCGGATCGCGGCGAGGAGCGTCCCGGCGCTCTGCTCACCGTCGGTCAACAGTTCCAGGATGCGGCGTCGCGTCGGATCGCCCAGCGCCTCGAACACTCCTTCGGTGTTCAATGAGACTCGCCTGGCACGGTCGTGTAGAACTCCACTGTGCGCTCGGCCGCTCCACGCGCAGCCACGCTCTCGTCGCCATCTGCAATTCCCGCCTCTGCCCAATCGAGCGCGGCGGCCCTGATGAATGCGACTGCCTCAGGGCTCGTGGCCAGCTGCGCGGCTGCTGTCGGATCGAAGGCAGGATCTTTCGCCAAGTGGCTGTTGAGACCAAGGAGGGCGAGATCCCATCCGACGCCGGTGGCCCCGGGGCCGAACTGAGTCCAGAACTCCGGCTCTGCCACTGATCCCTCGTGGGCGATGGACAGTTCGGTGCCCTCTGCTTTCGACGCAAGCTGGACGCTCACCCAGGAAACCTGACCCCCGAACTCCCAGGTTAACGAGAAGTGATCGGGAACCTCGCACTGTTCGATGCGTCCCGAGGCGTTTCCTTCAATCGCGTATCGCCCATCAAGCCGGAGGTCCCCGCTCACCGGAGCGAACCATCGGGGGAGTCGCTCAGGGTTGGTGAGCGCGTCCCAAAGGTCGTCCTGGCTGGCGTTGTAGACGCGGCGTGCGACAGTTGTTCGGGTGGGGCTGCCTCCGCGGGTGCCGCTACGCACCTCACGCGTGACGAGCTTGGCTGCTTCTGGTGTGAAAGTCATGACCTCCCCTTAACATTGGTACACGCGTATATTGATAGTAACCAATATTGTTCATGACTCAAGCTCATGGGGCCACGGCCTCAGGGAGTGGTTTTCCAGCTCAGGCTATGCCTGAGAAGCAGAGATGCGTTCATAAACCATACGCGTAAGCTCCGCGCTGTAGCCGCGCGCATTAATGCGGGCCGTTCCGGTCCTCATCGCGTGGATGGCCAGCCGTCGCGCACCCAACTTCTCTTCCAGGCTCAGAGCATTGACCCCGAATGCTCCAAGCGGCATGAAGATGCGGTCCACCGGAACCGAGTAGGTCGCTGGTGAGCGCTCGAAGTAGACGGGCATGCCGTCTACTTCTTCCAGGAGCCAGGCCTCTTCATCAAGCGAAACGTCTTGCGGAAGCTCCTTCTCGTTAATGAACGTGCCGAATTCAGCGTTCAGGAACCACATCAGCCCATTACTCGGCTCAAGCGTCCCGATCTCAGCCTCCCACCGCCTGCGCGGAAACGCGGCCAACTCAAGCCACCCCACATTGAGCGTCGCAAACCTGCCACCGGCAGTCGCTGGGTAATCAGAGATGCTCCAGAATCTTGCCTCCGTCTCGACAGCGTTGGGGATCAACTGCATGACAATCTGCGCGAGTTCTCCAATGACCGCATCCCACACTGGTCTACCGTCAGGGAGGAGTTCTTGACCCCGCCGCTTGGCGAGCAGTTTCGGCTGAGGCCCCGGCTCTCGCCGCGCGGCATCGTCGAACGCAGCCGGGTCATATTCTGGTTGCCCCGTTGCCCAATGTCGCTGTACTTCTACCGGAACCACTGGGTCGAGCACCGACGGCTCGGTGTGTCCGAAGTTGAAGACCTTGTTCCTCAGCTTGTAGTGAGACCGATAGCGCCGGATCGTCTCCTGTTCAGGCCAGTCAAGGTCCCCTTCGGAAACCTCCAGGAACTCAATGGCGATGATGTCGGTCCACGGTGCGTGATGCCTTGACCCGTGCCGATGAGTGGAGTACCGCGTCACCACATCTGTGGCCTGACCTACATATCGCTCCTCGTTCTCAAAGTGCAGCACGTAGACCCCTCGCCTGCATCCCTCGAAGATCGCAGTCACCGTCGAGGAGTCAGAAAGATCCCACCGTTTGAACTCCAGCATGCTATGACTCCTTGACATCCCAGGCAGCGGTCAGGCGACGCGGGCGGCGAGGTCTTCGAGTTCGGCTCGGATCCTGGCGATCAAGGCCTTTGTGGAATCATCGGATCCGGCCAATTGGGCCAGCAAGAGGTCACGAGCCAGCGTCGAAACGGGAAGAGAGCGCTGCTCGGCCAGCCGGGTCAAGGCATCCAGTTCTTCGACGTTCAGGCGAACCTGGAGTGTCTTGGTGCGTTGGTGGCCGCGAGTCATCTTGCTGCCCGGCTTGATCGCGGCATCCGGATTGCGTTCGGCCGCGTCAGCTTCGGTGGCGATGAGATCACTGATCGGCATCTGTGGGTTCCTCTCGATATCGTCGCTGGTCAGTGCTATTCGATGGCCACGCGTTCACTCCCCAGATAAACCCCTCATCGGGAAGAGCGATTACCGTGATCAAGGCGCGGATCGAGGACGACCAGCCGATCACCCGGATCGTTCTGCCCGACACGGATGCCGGGTCGGGATCAATGACCAACCTGTACGGGTCGGCGAAAGCTTCGTCGGCGGCCTCCGGAGTCAGTCCGTGCTTGGCGATGTAGTCGCCCCGGTGGCGCCAATCGATCCTTTCAGCCACCTGTCCAGTGTATTACACGCGCAATGCGTTACCGACCGATTTGGCTGGCTCCGGGTGGTCCTCCGTCCGCGCCTCCTACAAGGGCAGCGGCAGAAGCCGGCGACACGAAACGTAAAACTATGTAGGCGTCTCGCGCTGTTGTAGGCGAACAGCTCACGACGCCTACATAGCTGAAGGTTTGGTGAACCGGCCAAAACGACCAATTCAGTGCTTGGGTCCCTGCTTCGAAGCGTGCTGGGGTCAGCGTGGGTCGGAAGGGTTCTGCGTGGATCGAGGACGGCCAGCCGGTCACCCTGATCGTTCTGCCCGACACGGATGCCGGGTGGAGATGCGCCTGGCCATACGTGAATTGAAACTGGTGGACCTTCGTAGGTGCTTCTCAAACCCCCGGAAGCCACTCAAGACTCTGATCTCCCACGTTATCAAGGGGTCACGGCGCGGTCGAGCCACCTCACGACCCTCCCAGATCACCGATCAGCGCGGCCCCGTCCGCAGAAATTCGGCTCAGACTCAAACCCGTTTGAGTGCCTCGAATCGAGCCGACCTGCTCGCTGCGTACACCGACGGGGTGCCCGTCCGGCAACTGGCCGTCCGCTTCAAGGTGCATCGTGGCACCGTCAGTGAGATCGCGAGGCGCGCCGGGCTCGAACCCCGTTCGCCAACGCTGCCGCAGCCGGTTCGTGAGGAGGCAGCCCGCCTGTATGCCGACGGCCTCACCTTGGTCGAGGTCGGCGCGAAGCTCGGGATCAGCCACAACGCCGTGCGCTCCGCCGTCGTCGCGTGTGGTGGAACCCTCCGTCCCGCAGGCCGTCGCCCAGCGGTCGTCTGACTTCGACGCCCCGCTCGCCGCGAGCACGGCTGAGCCGTCTACGTGATGGCGCACGCGCACCTTCCCCGTGACGGAAGGAACCACCATGGACAGCATCTCGGCCCAGGTCCAGGACGACCGGAGTGCCAGAATCGCGCTGGCGCTCTTCGCTGAGCCCGACGACTCCACAACCGGGAGGCTCGTCGGACGAGTCGGCGCAGTCGAGACCGTGCGTCTGCTGGCCAGCGACGGTGCCGTGCCTGGGATGGGCAAGGAAGCCGCTGCGCTGTG
>JBMNPP010000132.1:0-7668 GCA_050943675.1 Brooklawnia sp. | reverse complement strand
TCATCCAACAGGACCGTGATTCGCGTACGGTGCGGGTCGACCTGGGCCAGAACGAGGCGATCATGCCGATCGCCGAGCAGGCCCCCGGCGAGGAGTACACCCACGGCAAGCGGTTGCGTGTCTATGTGGTGAGTGTCCGCAAAGAATTGCGTGGCCCGCAGGTCGTTGTCAGCCGCACCCACCCGAACTTGGTCAAGAAACTGTTCGCCCTGGAGGTGCCCGAAATCGAGCAGGGCATCGTCGAGATCAAGGAGATCGCCCGCGAGGCCGGGCACCGCACCAAGATCGCGGTGTGGTCGAACAGCCCCGAGGTCGTGGCCAAGGGTGCCTGCATCGGTCCGATGGGCCAGCGCGTGCGCGCGGTCACCAACGAACTCAACGACGAGAAGATCGATGTCATCGATTGGGACGAGGACCCCGCCAGGTTTGTGGGGAACGCGCTCAGCCCGGCAAAGGTGAGCCAGGTGACCGTGGTGGACGAGGCCGCCCGCACCGCACGGGTGATCGTCCCTGATTACCAGCTCAGCCTGGCGATCGGGCGCGAGGGCCAGAACGCCCGGCTAGCGGCCCGGTTGACCGGCTGGCGCATCGATATCCGGCCCGACACCGCCCCTGACCCCGCCGAGTAGGTCTGCCGCGTGCCAGGCACACCGCTACGCACCTGTGTGGGCTGCAAACGGTCATGCCCGGATACCGAACTGGTGCGATTCGTGCTCAACCAGGGAGTGCTGCAGCCAGATCCAGCGCGCAGTGCCCCCGGCCGGGGTGCGTGGTTGCACCCGGTTTCCCAGTGCATCGAAGCAGCTCGCAAACAGGGTGGTTTTGCGCGCAGCTTCCGGCGTCTCGTCGATGATTCGGTGCTCGACGGCTTCGAGGCCAGTGCCTGACCTGACCGCCGTTCCGGCAGCCGATCTTCACGCTGCTGGCAATAAATGGGGTTCAGTTGGCTTATCAGCCGTGCAACGAGATAAACTTGTCCTCGCGTGTCTTCCGGGTAGACCCCGAAGAACCCCAGCCCAGCCACTCCAGCTGCCGTGCCAGAGCACGTCGCAGATCGGGTTCGGTGCGGGGTATCACCGTGATCACGCCTGGCCAGAAGGTGGGCAGCCGCTCATGACCACTCGATGAGTACGCCGAAATGAGCACCAAAGACAACTAGTGGTCCTGGCCCAAGGCCCGGACCTGAAGGAGATCAGTGACCAAGGTCCGTGTCTACGAGCTGGCCAAACAGCTCGGACTGGAAAGCAAAGAGCTTCTCAGCACCCTGAACGAGATGGGCGAATTCGTCCGCTCGGCATCCTCGACCATCGAGTTGCCAGTGGTTCGCCGGGTGACCGAGAAGGTGAAGAACGCCCAGGCAGAAACAAAGCCGACCGAGGGCGCAGCGCCGGCCAAGCCGGCAGCGACACCAAAGAAGAAGCCCAGCGCCGCAGCGAAGAAGGCTGACGCTGGTCATCCCGAGACCCCCGAGGCCCCGGTGGCAGCTGCTGGTGCCCAGGTGGGGCCCCGTGCCACGCCGAAGCCTGCGCCGATCCCCGGGCCCCGTGCCCGGCCGGCTGCCAAGGCGCGCCCGGAGGCGCCGAAGGCGACTCCCGGTCCCAAACCATCAGCCAGGCCTGCTGCTCGTGCCGGCGGAACCCCGCGTCCGACCCCGGGTCCGCGCCCAGCCGCTCCCGCTCCTGGTCCGCAGGCACGTCCTGCGCCCGCTGAGGCCGGTGGCGGCACCACAAAGCCGGCCACTCCGCGGCCGACTCCGGGTCCGCGCAGCAGTGCGCCGACTCCCGGTCCGCGTCCCGGTCCAACCCCGGCCACAGTGCGGCGTCCCGGCGCGCCTCGCCCGGGCAACAACCCGTTCTCTTCAGCACAGGGCATGGGGCAATCCCGACGCCCGCAGGGCCGTGGTGGCCAGACTCGTGAGGGTGGCGCCCGTCCCGACGGCCGGCCCCGTCCCGGTGATGGCCGGATGCCGCGTCCCGGTGGCACCGGTGGCATGCCGCGGCCGAACCCCGCGATGATGCCCAAGCAGGCAAATCCGGCACTCGGTTCCAAGCCGGCAACCGGTCGCGGACGTGGCGGTGCGCCAGGCCGTGGCCGTGGCCCGGGGACCGGCGGTCCCGGTGGCCCGCCGAGCTTTGGTCGTGGTGGCCGTGGCCGTGGCGGCACGCAGGGCGCGTTCGGTCGGGCCGGCACCAGCCGGCGTGGCCGTAAGTCTCGCAAGCAGCGCAGGCAAGAGTTCAATGAGATGCAGGCGCCGACGATCGGTGGCGTGCGCATCCGGCAGGGTGACGGACAGGTCGTCCGGCTGCGCCGAGGTGCCTCGCTGACTGATCTGGCCGAGAAGATCAACGTTGAGCCGGCGCAGTTGGTGCAGGTCCTGTTCAACATGGGCGAGATGATCACCGCTACCCAGTCGGTGTCGGACGAGACCCTGGAGATCCTTGGCTCCGAGCTGAACTACCGCATCCAGGTGGTCAGCCCCGAGGACGAGGACCGTGAACTCCTGGAGAGCTTCGACCTGGAGTTCGGTGAGGACGTCGGTGAAGAGGAAGACCTTGCACAGCGTCCGCCAGTGGTGACAGTGATGGGTCACGTCGACCACGGCAAGACCAAGTTGCTGGACGCCCTGCGGCACTCCAATGTGCAGGCCAAGGAGGCCGGCGGTATCACCCAGTCGATCGGTGCCTACCAGATCGAGACGATGGTTGATGACGATGACCGCGCCATCACCTTCATCGATACCCCTGGTCACGAGGCGTTTACCGCAATGCGTGCCCGCGGTGCCAAATCGACCGATATCGCGGTGCTCGTCGTGGCGGCCGATGACGGGGTGATGCCCCAGACGATCGAGGCGCTCAACCACGCCAAGGCAGCAGATGTGCCAGTGGTGGTGGCAGTCAACAAGGTCGACAAGCCAGCAGCCGACCCGGCCAAGGTGCGGGGCCAGCTGATGGAATTCGGTCTGACCCCCGAGGAGTACGGCGGCGACACCATGTTCGTCGACGTCTCTGCGGTGGCCCGCACTGGTCTGGACGAACTGCTTGAGGCGATCGTGCTTACTGCTGATGCGGCCCTCGACCTGCGCGCCAATCCGACCATGGATGCCCAGGGTGTGGCCATCGAGGCACACCTTGACCAGGGTCGTGGTCCAGTGGCGACCGTGCTGATCCAGCGCGGCACACTGAAGCGGGGCGATTCGATCGTTGCCGGCTCGGCCTTCGGCCGCGTCCGCGCCATGATCGATGACCACGGTGACACCGTGGACGAGGCGCCCCCGTCGATGCCGGTCCAGGTGCTGGGTCTGACCAGCGTGCCTGGCGCTGGCGATTCGTTCATGGTCGTCGAGGACGACCGGATGGCCAGGCAGATCGCTGCCAAGCGTGACGCCAACCGGCGTGCCGCGATGCAGGCGCTGAGTTCGCGTCGCAAGACCCTGGAAGAGCTGTTCGAGCAGCTTGAGAAGGGTGAGACCAGCGAGCTGACGCTGATCCTGAAGGGTGACGGGGCCGGTTCTGTCGAGGCTCTGGAGGACGCCCTGGCCAAGATCGAGATCTCTGACGAGGTCAGCCTGCGGGTGATCGACCGCGGTGTCGGTGCCATCACCGAGACCAACGTCAGCCTTGCGGCGGCATCCACGCCGCACGCGGTCATCCTCGGTTTCAACGTTCGCCCGACAGTCCAGGCAGCCCGCATGGCCGACCAGGAGAACGTCGACATCAGGTACTACTCGGTCATCTACGACGCGATCGACGACATCGAGGCGGCCCTCAAGGGCATGCTCAAGCCGATCTTCGAAGAGAAGAGCCAGGGCACCGCAGAGATCCGCGAGATCTTCCGCAGCTCCAAGTTCGGCAATATCGCAGGTTGCATGGTCGTCGACGGCCACATCCGCCGCAATGCCAAGGCGCGTCTGGTGCGCGATGGCGTGGTGGTCGCAGAGACCTCCATCGCCTCGCTGCGTCGCGAGAAGGACGACGTCACCGAGGTCCGTGAGGGCTTCGAGTGCGGTATGACGCTGGCGAACTACCGTGATATCCAGATCGGTGACCTGATCGAGACCTACGAGATGGTCGAGAAGCCGCGCGACTGATCGGCTGACCAGTAAGGACGAATGCGGGTGGGTCCAGATGGCCCGCCCGCATTGTCCGCACCCAACCACGGAGGAAAGATGAGCAATCCCCGGATCGCCAGGCTGGAGGACCAGATCCGCAAGATCGTGGCCCAGATGCTGGAGCGACGGATCAAGGATCCCCGGCTCGGTTTCGTGACCATCACCGAGGTCCGGATGACCGGTGATGGTCGTGAGGCGACGATCTTCTACACCGATTTCGGGCGCTCGCTGGATGGGCGGGAGGCCGACGCCATGGATGGCACGGTGGATACCCCGGCGGCACTGGAATCAGCCAAGGGCCTGCTGCGCACCACCATCGGCAAACAGCTCGGGTTGAAGTTCACCCCTTCGCTGACCTTCGTCCTGGACGCCACCGAGCAGTCGGCCCAGGACATGGCCGACCTGCTGGCCCGGGTCCGCGACGAGGACGCCGATCTGGCCAACCGCCGGATGGGTGCGCAGTATGCGGGGGAGTCCGATCCCTACCGCAAACCCAACGAGGCCGACGAGGACCTCTGAGGCAGCCCCGCTGGTTCGGCCGGGAGGTTCGCTGGGGTCCATAATGGCGCGATGGACGCTTCAGGCATCTTGGTGATCGACAAACCAGCAGGATTGACCTCGCACCAGGTGGTGGGTCGGGTACGCCGGGTTTTCGGCACCCGCAAGGTCGGCCACGCCGGCACCCTGGATCCAATGGCCACCGGGGTCTTGATCCTCGGCCTGAACCGGGCGACCCGGCTACTGGGCCATCTGGCGCTCCACGACAAGGCCTACCTGGCGAGGATCCGGTTCGGCGCGAGCACCACCACTGATGATGCCGAGGGTGAACCAACCGGCGGCTCGGATGCCTCCGGGCTCGACCCGCTGGTGATCGATGAGGCGATGGCGGCACTGCGTGGCCAGATCATGCAGGTGCCCAGTATTGTGTCGGCGATCAAAGTGGACGGTAAACGGGCCTACGCCCGCGCGCGTGCCGGCGAACAGGTTGAGTTGGCCGCCCGACCCGTCACGGTGGCCCGCTTCGAAATGCTCGCTCCCATCCGGGCTGACGGCCGATTCTGTGATGTCGAGGTCGCTGTGGAGTGTTCATCGGGCACCTACGTGCGGGCGCTGGCCCGCGACCTGGGTGCAGCGCTGGGTGTCGGCGGCCACCTGACTGCCCTGCGTCGTACCCGGATCGGCGGCTACCAGATCAGCGACGCCCTGCGGCTCGACGGACTGAGCGCCGACAGCCCGATGATGTCGATGGCTGAGGCAGCCCGACGCAGCTTCGCGGTGGTCGAGGTGGACGCCAGCACCGCCCAGGACGTCGGTTTTGGTCGCAGCGTGCAACTTGAACTGCCCGGCAACCCCACAGGCCTGATCGGGCCGGAGGGCGACCTGCTGGCCCTGTACCGGCCGGCTGGCGACCTGGCCCGCCCCATCGCGGTGCTGGTCGGCCAGGGTTAGGGTTGGCCCATGGACCTGCAGCGAATCGCCTATTCGGTTTCGGGCCAGATCGCCCACATCACGCTGGACGCGCCCGAGTCGATGAACGCGATCGACCCGCTGATGGCAGCCGAACTGGTCACCACCCTGCAGGAGGCTGCCGATGACGCACAGGTGCGTGTGGTGTTGCTGAGCGGGGCCGGGCGGGCCTTCTGCGCTGGCGGTGACATCGCCAGCTTCGAGTCGGGGGTCGACATGACCCAGCTGTCAGCCGATCTCGCGCGGTCTGCGCTACTGCTGCGGACGATGCCCAAGCCGGTTGTCGCCTCGGTGCACCGGGCGGCTGCCGGGGCGGGCATGGCGCTGGCGCTGCTGGCCGATTTCTGTATCGCCGCCGAGGACACGCGGTTCGCCACCGCCTTTGTCCGGTTGGGCCTGGTCTCTGATACCGGTCTGGGTTTCGTGCTCACCCGCACCCTGGGCCACGTCAGGGCCGCCGACCTGCTGATGACCGGTCGCACCCTGTCAGCCAACCAGGCACTGGACCTGGGCCTGATCACCGAGGTGGTCCCGGTTGATTCGCTGAGCCGGGCCACCGTCGACTTCATCGGCGGGCTGGTCGCCGGGCCGGCGGGAGCCTTTGCCGGTATCAAGGAGCAGATCCGGGCCTGCCAGTTCGAGGGTTTCACCGAGTACCTGGGCCTGGAGACCCGGTTGCAGGCAGAACGCGCGGCATCCCCCGATTTCACTGAGGGCCTGACGGCTTTCCGTGAGAAGCGGCCACCCAACTTCACCGGGTGAACGCCTGCGGCTCAGCGGGTCAGTGCATAGAACTGGGCGATGCCCTCCAGGGTCATCTGGGTTGCGATGATCACCAGCACCATGCCCATCAGGCGCTCGACGGCCATCAGCGTCTTGTCGCCCAGCACGCGTTGCAGGGCGGCGCTGAAATACAGCACGACTGACGTCAACAGCCAAGCGGTCACCAGCGCGATCAGGTACCACGGCAGGTGCTCCGGGTTCTGGCTGACCAGCACGATGATCATTGCCAGCAGTGAGGGCCCGGCCACATAGGGCACTGCCAGTGGGACGATGAACGGCTCGTCCTCGGTGACCGGTTCGCGCAGGCTGCGCTCGGGTGTGGGGAAGATCATCCGCAGGGCGATCAGCATCAGGATCACCCCGCCGGCCACGGTGAGTGCTGCCGGGTCTATCTGGAACAACCTCATGAAACCCTGGCCACCGAACAGGAATACCAGCATCACCACCAACGCGATCAATAGTTCGCGCACGATCACGCGCCGGCGACGGGCGGGTTCGGTGTGGCGCAGGGCAGCCAGGAATAGCGGCACATTGCCGAACGGATCCATGATCATGATGAAGATCACGGTTGACGAAACGATCAACTCCACATGGCTCAGCGTAGTAACGATGCTCAACCGGACGAAATTGGACCGAGCTGCACCTTCTCAGGAGGTTTCAACCCGATCAGTCGTTCAGTCCAAAGATTATTGTCTTGCGTGTTTGTCCATCCCGGGTCGTGACCAGTCGAATGGTCGCCGCAGGTCAGCGGCCACTATGCTGGTCGCCGTCCGCCCGGAAATCGGGCTGGGAACACGAACGTCGCGGTCAGGAGCAGTTAATGGGACGCAGTGTGGTGGCCATCGGGAACTTCGATGGTGTGCACGCCGGCCATCAGGCGCTGCTGGCCAGGGCCAGGCAACGCGCGAGCGAACTCGGCGAGGGCGGCAAACCGTTGCAGTTGGTGGTGGTCACCTTCTGGCCGCATCCGATGAGTGTGGTGGCGCCAGGGCGCGCCCCGCAACTGCTGACCACTCTGGCCGACCGGATCGAGCTGTTGCGCAGGCATGGCGCCGACGAGGTGCGGGTCGTGCAGTTCACCGAGGACGTGATGACCTGGTCACCCGAGGTGTTCATCGAGACAATCCTGGGGCCGTTGCACCCGGCGCTGGTGGTTGTCGGTGAGAACTTCAGGTTCGGCAAGGGCGCCAGGGGCAACCCCGAGACGATGCGGCAGGTCGCGCAGAACTGGTTCGATGTCGAAGAACTCCGGTTGACCAGCATCAACTCCGAGCAGACCTGTTCGAGCCTGGTGCGCAGCGTGCTGGCTG
>JBMNPP010000131.1:0-7685 GCA_050943675.1 Brooklawnia sp. | reverse complement strand
CATCGGTGTCGAGGTCCTCGGGCCTGGGCAGCATGCCGATCGGGGTCCGGACGGCCTCGACCTTGCCCTCCAGGCGGTCGATCATCCACTTCAGGACGCGCGAATTCTCGCCGAAGCCCGGCCACAGGAACTTGCCCTCGCCCGACTTGCGGAACCAGTTGACGTAGAAGATACGTGGCAGGTTCTCCTCGGAGGCCGAGCGCCCGATCTTCAGCCAGTGGGCCAGGTAGTCACCGATCCGGTAACCGATGAACGGACGCATGGCCATCGGGTCGCGCCGCACCACACCGACGGCGCCCACAGCGGCAGCGGTGGTCTCGGAGCTGCAAGTGGCACCCATGAACACCCCGTGCTGCCAGTTGAACGCTTCGTTGACCAGCGGGATGGTGTTCTCGCGGCGGCCACCGAAGATGATGATGTCGATCGGCACACCGCGCGGTGAATCGTAATCGGGGGCAAGGATCGGGCACTGTTCGATCGGGCTGGTGAAGCGGCTGTTGGGGTGGGCGGCCTTGTCGGTGTGGCGTCCGCCCTCGGGGCCCTTCTCGGGAGTCCACGAGCGACCCCGCCAGTCAGTCAGGTGTGCCGGGGCGTCGGACATGCCCTCCCACCACACGTCACCGTCGTCAGTCAGCGCGACATTGGTGAAGATCGAGTTGCCCTGCTCGAGGGTGGCCATCGCGTAGGGATTGGTGCTCTCTGCGGTGCCCGGTGCCACCCCGAAGAAGCCGGTCTCGGGGTTGGTGGCGTAGAGGCGGCCGTCGGGGCCGAACCGCAGCCAGGCGATGTCATCGCCCAGGGTCTCGACCTTCCAGCCGGGGATGGTCGGCTTCAGCATGGCCAGGTTGGTCTTGCCGCAGGCGCTGGGGAAGGCCGCGCACAGGTGGTAGACCTTGCCCTCCGGGCTGGTCAGCCGCAGGATCAGCATGTGCTCGGCCAGCCAGCCCTCGTCGCGGGCCATCACCGAGGCGATGCGCAGGGCGTAGCACTTCTTGCCCAGCAGCGAGTTGCCGCCATAGCCCGAGCCATACGACCACACTCGACGCCGCTCGGGGAAGTGCGAGATGTAGACATGCTCGGAGTCACATGGCCACAGGACGTCCTGGGTGCCTGGTGGCAGCGGCAGCCCGACCGAGTGCAGGCACTCGACGAAGGGGGCGTCCAGCTCGATCATCTTGTCGACGACCTCGCTGCCCATCTTCGTCATGATCTTCATGTTCAGCACTACGTAGGCCGAGTCGCTGATCTCGACACCGAACTTGGGGTCCGGGGCGTCCAGCGGGCCCATCACGAACGGGATCACGTACATGACGCGGCCCTGCATGCAGCCGCGGTACAGCGGCTTCATGATGCGCTTCATGTCGCGCGGGTGCAGCCAGTTGTTGAGTGGGCCGGCGTCGTCCTCGCGCAGTGAGCAGATGAAGGTCTGGTCCTCGACCCGTGCCACGTCGTCGGGATCGGTGCGCACGTAGATCGAATTCGGCTTCTTCTCGGGATTCAGCCGGATCGCGCGATCCTCGCTGACCAGCAGTTCAACCAACTGGTCCCACTCGGCATCCGAGCCATCGCAGTAGTGGATGGCATCGGGCTGGGTGAGGCTGGCGACCTTGGTCACCCAGTCGACTATCCGCGGCAGCCCGGGTACCTCACCGGTAACCGGGATCTCGGATACACGGCGGTCTCTGGTGTCAGTCTGGTTGGTCACGAACGCCTCCTAGCACATCAATGTGCTGCCTGATGTGGTCGACCTGCTACGGCCACATGTCCGCAATTCACTCTAGCGTCAGGATGACCTTGCCGATAATTTGTCCGGACGCAAGCAGTTCATGGGCACGGGCTGCCTCGCGCAGCGGTATCCGGGTTTCCGGTGCCAGCGCGATGGTCTGGTTGGTGACCAGCGGCCATACGCGGTCGGCGACCTGCCTGGCTATCCGGGACTTCTGCTCGACCGGGCGTCCCCGCAGGCTGGTCGCGATCACCGCGCCGCGCTTGTTCAGCAGCTTGGCGATATTCAGTTCACCCTTCGTGCCCTTCTGCATGCCGATGATGACCAGCCGGCCATCGGGCCGAAGCGCCGAGATGTTCTGGTCGAGGTACTTTGCGCCGATGATGTCCAGAATCACGTCGACTCCCTGGCCATCGGTGGCGGCCAGCAGATCAGCCAGCCAGTCGCCGGAGTAGTCGATGACGATGTCGGCGCCCACCTGGTGGCAGTGGTCGAGCTTGCCGGCCGAGGCCGTGGTCGCCACGGTCGCACCCAGGTGCCTGGCGTACTGGATCGCGAAGTTGCCGATGCCACCGGCACCCCCGTGCACCAGGAAGTGCTCGCCTGCCTGCAGCCCGGCCCGGTCCAGGTTCGACAACACTGTGGCGGCAACCTCGATCAGGCCTGCCGAGCTGACCAGGTCGATGCCTGCCGGCGGCGGCACTACCTGCCCGGCCGGGACCACCACGTACTCGGCATAGCCCCCACCGGAAAGCAGCGCGACCGCTTCGTCGCTGGGCTGCCAGCCCTCGACCCCCGCACCGACCTGGTCGATGACGCCGGAGCATTCCAGCCCGAGCAGGTCGGAGGCGCCCGGCGGGGGCGGGTAGTAGCCCAACCGCTGTAACAGGTCGGCCCGGTTCAGCCCGACCGCCACAGTCCGGATGCGCAGTTCGCCGGGGCCAGCCTGGGGTGTGGGGACCTCGGCCCAGCGCATCTTGTCGGTGCCACCAAAGTCATCAAGGGTGATTGCGTGCATGTGTCGATCCTGCCACCCGGCCAGCCGGTGCAGGTGGGCTACCATGGTTCTGCCTCGGGCGAGATCGCATAGTGGACGAGTGCAGCCGCCTTGAAAGCGGCCGAGCGAAAGCTCCGTGGGTTCGAATCCCACTCTCGCCGCTCGGACGTGGGCCCAACCGGCCCACTGTGGAAGGAGCCGCGCCATGGCCACCCCCAACGTCGGGGACACCGCCTACTACGCACTGCAACCGCGCACGCCTGCCCGTGCGTGGGTGCTGGCTGTTTCACTGATCGTGGTCGGTGTGGTGCTGGTGCTGGCCGGTGGGCTGGGCGAGACGCGCAATACCGTGCTGCTGGTGATCGGGGTTGTGGTGGGGCTGGTGGGGGTCGCCATGGCGATCGCCGCCGCGGCCTTCGTCCAGTCACGGACGCTGCACGTCAGGCTGACCCCTGAGGGCTATGAGGTCAACGGGCCCGGCTACCACAAACAGGGTGCCTGGATGGACGTGGACGCAGTCTCGGCGACCCCGGATGGCGCCCGGTTGGTGATTGCGCGTGGCCAGGTTGACCGGACCTTCATCCAGGCGCCGGGTGGACGCGGCGATGCGCGGATGCGCGCACTGAGCGCCGATATCGCTGGTCGGTTGCAGGCCTTCGAGCACTGACTCTCGATCGCTGAGCGGGGCCTCAGCCGGCGGTCTGGGGTGTTTGGCTTTCCCGCGGTGTGTAGACCGGCACGGTATCGGGGATGATCCAGCCGCCCGCGGGTTCTTCATGCCGGTAGTCGCAGGCGTCGCCCACGTCCTCGACCTGGCTTTCCGGTGTTGTTGGCCCGGTCGGTTCGATAGCGGGGCCGTTGGGGTCTGCTGGCAGGGTCGGCTCGGCAGGCGCCGTCTGGGTGGGTGCACTGGTCGTTGGCTGTTCGGTGGGCTCGGGCTCAGCGATCAGCTGGTCGAGGGCCCCTGCGATCATCTGACGCATCAAAGCGAAGTCGGGATAGGCAGAGTTGAAGCCGGGGGTCTGCTCGGTGAATGCCAGCCGCTGCACGTTCTGGCCCTGCTGCACCCGGGTGGCCAACTCGACCATCGCCGGCAGGTGCTCTTGCGGGATGTCGGTTTCGACCATGTTGCCGGCTGCCTTGGCGATGCCCTCATAGCGGGTGGCCATCTTGGCGGGCTCGGCCTGGTCGATGATTGCGTCCACCAGGCATGACTGGCGCTGCATGCGGCCATAGTCGGCGCCGGGGGTGTTGCAGCGGCTGCGGGCGTACCACATCGCCTGGCCGCCGTTGAGCCGCTGGTTGGGACCTTCCGGGATCCAGCCGTCCTGCCCGCAATTCCAGCCCTCGTCGCTACCGCCCATCGCGATCGGGAAATTGACGTTGACCACGACGCCGCCCATGGCGTCCACCAGCGCGACCAGGCCGTCGATATTGACCATGACGAAGTAGTCGACCTTGAGGTCGGTGACGCCCTCGACGGCCCACTTGAGTGCGTCAGCGCCGGGGTAGTCGGTGTCGATGAACACGTCGGGGTACATATTCGGCACGTCATGCCAGACCGCGTTCAGCATCGAACTCGAGCCGTTGTCGAAGCCCCAGGGGAAGGCATTGGCGAGTGGGGTGTCCAGCGGGAATGGCGGGTTCTGGAGGTTGCGCGGCAACTGGATGATCAGCGTTGAACCCGTGGCGGTGTCGATGGACGCCAGCATCATGGTGTCGGTGCGGACGCCGAGTTCGTCGTCGCGGCCCTCACCGGAATCACCGCCGAGCAGCAGCAGGTTCACCTGCGCCTTGTCAGCCCAGGGGTCCTCGGTGTCCAGGTCGGGACGTGTCTTGGACTTGGTGTCCTTGGTTGACTGGAACAGTCCACCTGACAGGGCAGCGGTCTCGAATGCGTAGGCCGAACCGACCGCCATCGGCACACTCACCAGCAGCGACAGGGCACCCACCAGACCTGCGCCGATGGTGCGTTGGGTCTGGGTCAAATGACGGGGCCGGGAGATCAGGTAGGTGCCCACGATGATGGCCACCCACGCCAGCCCCAGCACCGCGAGTACCACGCCGATTGTGAAGACCCGTTCGGAGCGCAGTGCGCTGCCGGCAGTCAGCGCCGGATTGCGCAGCACAACCAACGCGATGGTGCCGGTGCCAACGATGAGTGCCGCGACGATCAGCGCGCCCAGTCGGTGGGCCCGGGTGCCGAGCAATCCCAGACCGGGCACGAAGGTGCCGGCCACCGTGCGGACCAGGGCGCCCCGGAATCGCCGATCACCGGCTGGCGCTGCGGACGAGGCCGAACGCGGCCCTGCGCCGTAGGTTCCACCAGCCCCGACGGCGCGCTGCGGCAGCTGAGTGGCCGGATCGCTTGGTGCCAACTGGGCGTCATCGAACGACTCATACCCACGGCGGGCGCCGCTGGGTGTCTCCTGGTGGTCGTCCGGCGGTTGCGCCAATGGTCTTTCCTCCCATTGCCCCTGTGCTAGAGGCCATAATCGCAGACCAGAATATGCGCGGGCCACCGCCCCGAACAACCTACTGCGGGCCAACCTGCTCGAAATGCGCTGGGCCGGGCGTCAGATGCGCCTCTTGCGCGGACCCGCTTTGCGGACATCGTTGTGAGTGGCTAACCTTGTTCAGACGTGTGCATCCGGCCTCGGCCGACAGCACGCACGGAGGTGTCGCCTAGTCCGGTCTATGGCGCCCGCCTGCTAAGCGGGTTTGGGGCTTCAACCCCATCGCGAGTTCAAATCTCGCCACCTCCGCCGACAGACCGAGCGAAGCACCGAGCGCAGCTAGAGTGTTTCCGAGGGCCAGGCGGAGGTCGAGAAGCCCCGCGCCGAATACCTCCGCCGACAGACCAAGCGAATCCAGTGTGTTTCCGCCTGTCTGGATCCTTCAGCTATGTAGGCGTCGCGTGCTGTCATATTTGGGTACCTTCGCACGTCTACGTAGCTGAGCGTTTGGTGCCAGCGTGCGGGAGTGTGGTTTCCGTGCTGGAGGGGCGGCTTTTGGATCGTGGGGGCCGATAGGCTAAAGTGGCTAATCGCCCATGTGGCCTGCACTCGTAGCTTAATGGATAGAGCATCTGACTACGGATCAGAAGGTTGGGGGTTCGAGTCCCTCCGAGTGCGCAAAGTGAAAGCCCTTGCCGGGCAGGAAGATTCCTGCGGCAGGGGCTTTTTCATTGACTATCCCAACCTTCTAGCGTTTCGGACGCTTGCCCTGGTATTCGGGCCGGGGTGGCCGGGAGGGCAGCAGGTGCGGGTAGCGCTCGGCGAACTGGCGGGCGCTGAACAGGCCGTCGATCACGCGGGTGGGTACTGCCAGCCAGAGCACCAGCCGGGTGAACGAGTCGGTTGAAAGGAACAGGCCGTTGAGCTCCTGGACGTGGTCTGACATCTGCAGCGACACCACCGAGTAGCGCAGGCCGAAGTTCTTGCGGTCGTGCACACTCACCTTTTGCAGGTCTGCCAGGTTGATGCTGCGCAGTCCGAGCCGCAACTGGTCGTCCTTGCCACGGACGAAGCCCTGGATCGGCTGGAGCATCACGTAGAAGCCGGGGATCGTCCACACCAGCCCGGACCAGCCGTCGCGCGGGATGGCGAACAGGCCCAGCGCCAGCACGAGAAGACCGCCGGTTAGGGTGCCAAAGCCCATCAGCAGCGATGGGAACAACTTGATCGCTGGACGCTCGATGCGCCTGGAACGCGGTTTGCGGGACATCTGATCACCTCTGTCTGACTGAAAACTGTGCCCTGTCGGGGCTGCCCGGCCCGCGGGCTGCGCTGGGGCGAATCATGACGACTCCTGTCTGCGCAGTACTTCTGCCCGGCAGGCGGCAAGTAGTGGCTCCGGGTCGGCATCACGTCCGGTCATCAGCCGGATCTGGTCGATCCCCTGACCCACCAGCAGGTCCAGCCCATCCAGGGACGGTACCCCGGCGCGGGCTGCTGCCTGGTCGAGTGAGGACGGGTAGTGGTTGTAGACCACCTCGAAGACGGTGGCCGCCTGGCCGACCAGGGTGGCAGCCAATGCTTCGGGCAGCCGCACCGGCACGGTTGAGACCAGCAGGTCGGTGCGTCCCGACCAGGCCTGCGGCAGCCCGGCCGACTGCCCGAAGGGCTGGTACTGCAGGGTCATGCCGGCACGTGCGGCCACCGGGGCCAGGCTCGCGCGGGCGCGATCGGCGTCGCGGGCCATGATTATCGCCTCGTCGACGCCCAGGCGGTGCAGGGCCCACAGTGCGCTGCGTGCAGTGGCGCCGTTACCCAGGACGACCGCGTTCGACGCGTGCGGGACCCCAGCGCGGGCCAGCGCAGCCAGCATGCCGGTGACATCAGTGTTGTAGACGCGGTTGGGTGCACCGTCGCGTCCGAAGATCAGGGTGTTGCCGGCCTGCAGCGCGGTGGCGACATCATCTGCCTGTCCGTGGGCGAGCAGTGCCTGCTTGTTGGGTGCGGTCACGCTCAGCCCAACCCATTGCGGGCCGAGGCCAGCGATGAACCCGGCCAGGGTTTCGGGGTTGACGTCGAAGGCGTCGTAGCTGAACTGGTCGGCGATGCCGAGTTCGGCGTAGGCGGTGCGGTGCAGCAGGGGTGACAGCGAGTGGGCGATCGGGCTGCCGATCACGGCACAGCGGCGGGTCGGCTGCGGGCGCAGTGGCATCGGTGTCCCTCCTGGCCTGGCGCATGGGCACGGTTACCCAGCCAGTGCAAAGCTACACACAACCTAGCGGGTGGGTACCACCGGGCGAGGGCCACTAGGTTGGCACCATGAGCACTGACACGTCGGCCAACCCTTTCAAGCCCGAACTGTGGGAGCAGGTGCCCGGTTTCGAGTTCACCGACATCACCTACCACCGGGCCAGGGCGGTGCCCGCGGTGCGGATCGGGATCGACAGGCCCGAGGTACGCAACGCATTCCGTCCGCACACGGTGGACGAGTTGCTGCTCGCCCTTG
>JBMNPP010000130.1:0-7797 GCA_050943675.1 Brooklawnia sp. | reverse complement strand
ATCACCAGCCCCCACAGGGCCATGACCCGGCCCCGCATCTCGGGACTGGTGCTCGATTGCACCATGGTGTTGCCCGTGACCAGCACGGTGACGGTGGCCAGCCCGACGGGCACCTGCAGGATCGCGAACAGCTCATAGCTGGGCGAGAACGCCGCAGCCAGGTTGAACAGTGTGTACCCGGCCATCCCGGCCAGCACATAACGCAGCCGGGGACGCGCCCGCCCTGCCGCCCACAACGCCGCAGCCAGCGCACCGAGACCCATCGCCGAGCCCAGGATGCCGTACTCGCCAGGGCCCCGCTCGAACAGTTGGGTTGCCATCACCGCATTGGAGATCTGGTAATTGAACCCGAACCCGCCCACCGCCAGTCCGCAGGCCAGCAGCACCAGCAGGTCGGGGCGGCCAAGGGCATAGCGGAAGCCCTCACGGGTGCGGCCACGTCCGAGCTGGACCGGTGCCGGACGCAGTTGGTCAGCCCGCAGCCTGGACAGGGCCGTGACCATCACGCAGAAGGCCACCGAGTTGAGCGCCAGCACCCAACCGGTGCCGATCAGGGCGATCAGCAGCCCACCCAGCCCAGGGCCGAGGAGCCGTGCCGAGTTGAAGCTCGCGGAGTTCAGACCGATGGCGTTGGGCAGGTTCTGGGCCGGGACGATCTCGCTGACGAACGATTGGCGGGCGGGGCTGTCGAAGCTGAAGGCCAGGCCGTCGCTGAGCGCCAGCAGGTAGACCATCCACAATTGGGCCTGTCCGCTGAGTACCAGGCTCGCCAGCACCAGCCAGTTGATTGCCATCACCGATTGGGTGGTCATCAGGATGCGGCGCTTGGGGAAGCGGTCAGCGATCGAGCCGCCATAGGGGGCCAATAGCAGGCCGGGCAGGAACATGATCGCGGTCACCAGCCCCAGGGCGGACGCGCTGCCGTCGGTCAACTCCATCAGGACGAGCCACGACAGCGCTGTGCGGCCCATCCAGGTGCCGATATTGGTTAGCAGGGCTCCAATGAAGTAGATGCGGTAGTTGGGAATCGCCAGGGAGCTGAACATTACGGGCATATGGGGCCGACCCTACTCCCCAGCCCGCGACACAGGGAAAGCGGATGCCCCTACTCAGAGGCCGCGGAGGAAGTCGGGGTTGTCATCCGGCGGCCGGTGCGGATCGGGTGGCCTGCGTCCCCCCTTGCCGGGGTTGTACGGCCTGCCGAAGAAGAGCCAGGCAAGCGGGCCCACCCCTGGTACCCCGATCACCGCTACTGCCCACAGCCACTTGGGCATGCGACGCACTTCCCAGGTGCGCGCTTGCGCGACCTCGATCGTGCAATAGATGGTCAGCGCCACCAGCACGATGATCGGAATCACTCGACCCATGCCCCCAAGTGTAAGCGAGCCCACCAACGACACCCGGGCCCGCCCACCGGCCAGACCGGGCACCCGGTCGCCTCGGGCGTCCGGCGTAGCATGGGCCCGATGACCATCCGACTGCGCAGCTGCGCACCTGAGCAGGTCAGCTCGCTGTTACCCGGTGCGCTGGCCGGGGAATACCTGCTGGCCCCCGCCAGCGTCGAGGGGCCACGCACCGCGAACCGGATGCTGCGTGACGGACGAGAACTCAGCACTGACGCCGCAGTCGTGGTGACCACCTCGGGGTCGACCGGGCAGCCCAAGGGGGTGCTGCTGTCGGCTCGGGCCATGACTGCAGCCGCTGAGGCCTTCCGCGCCCGCTACGGTGCCTTCACCTGGACCCTGGCGCTGCCGGCCGGTTATGTGGCCGGGCTCATGGTGCTGGTGCGAGGTCTGCTCGACCAGGCCAATGGCGCCCAGCCGACGCGCCTCGTGCCCGCCGACCTGACCGGTCTGGACGCCGCCGCCGGACCCAACGCCATCTCGCTGGTGCCGACCCAGCTGGTGCGTGCGCTGCGTTCACCCGAGCTCAGCGCGGCGCTGGCCGGGTTCGATGCGGTGCTGGTCGGTGGTGCCGCCGTCGACCAGCAATTGCTCGCGCAGGCCCGCGCCGCCGGAATACCGGTGCTGACCAGCTACGGCATGAGCGAAACCTGCGGTGGCTGCGTCTTTGACGGCCAGCCGCTGCCCGGTGTACAGGTCGACATCGCCGCCACGGGGCGGATCAGCATCGGCGGGCCGATGCTGTTCAGCGGCTACCTGGATGACCCGGCCGCCAGCGCAGCCGTCCTGGGTGGTGGTCGCCTGCTCACCAACGACCGCGGTGAATGGGTCGGCCGCCCCGACGGTACGCAGCAGCTTCGGGTGCTCGGCAGGTTCGATGACGTGGTGATCAGTGGTGGGGTGAACGTGGACCTGGCCGCGGTTCAGCGGGCCGTGGACGCCCTGGGCCGGGGCGAAACCGCGGTCGTCGGCGTCCCGGACCAGGAATGGGGCACCCGCATCGTCCTGGCCTGCACCACACCCCGGGACAGCCTGGCTGACTGGCAGGCAGCGCTGCGCTCCCGGCTGGCACCTGCAGCACTGCCCAGGCAACTGCTGGTGCTGCCGCAGTTGCCGCGGACCAGTTCTGGCAAACCCGACAGGCAACAGCTTCGACGGATGGCGTCCTGACCCGGCCACCGGCAGTGGGCATACGCTGCGGCCAGCGGTACATCTGGCAGGATTGGGCGGTGGCGTCGTGGGTGGCGTCCGGCTAGCGATCAGGAGGTCGTGCGTGGCGAGCGTCGCCGAATGGGTCGAGGGGGCGCGACTGCGGACCCTGCCGGCAGCCGTCTCACCAGTCCTGGCGGGGAGCGCGATCGCCGTCCACGAGGGCGGCCAGTTGCTTTTCCGGGCCCTGCTCGCGGGCCTGATCGCGCTCGCCCTGCAGGTGGGCGTCAACTACGCAAACGACTATTCCGACGGGGTTCGCGGCACCGATGAGCACCGGGTTGGCCCGCAGCGGCTGGTCGGTTCGGGCGCCGCCGCACCGCGCACCGTCAAGCGGGCGGCCTTCGGCTGCTTCGGGCTGGCCGGAGTGCTGGGCCTGGTGCTGGTGGGGCTGACCGGCCGCTGGTGGCTGCTGCTGGTGGGAGCGGCTGCGATCCTGGCCGCCTGGTACTACACCGGAGGCAAGCGACCCTACGGCTATCGCGGGCTGGGTGAGGCCTTCGTTTTCATCTTCTTCGGCCTGCTGGCCACAGCAGGCACCACCTATGTGCAACTGGACCGCGTCCCATGGCCGACGTGGGCGGCTGCGACCGCCATGGGTGCCCTGGCCTGCGCAGTGCTGGTGACCAACAACCTGCGCGATATCCCGACCGACCGGCTGGCCGGCAAACGCACCCTTGAGACAAGGCTCGGAGAAGTGAATAGCCGGCGCTTCTTCGTCCTGCTGAGTGCGCTGGGCGTGCTCGGCGTCATTGTTACCGCGGCGGCCACCACCTGGTGGGCGCTGCTCGGACTGGCGATGCTGATTTTCCTTGTACCGGCGATCAGGCATATCGTCTCCGGAGGCACCGGGATGGCCCTGGTGCAAACACTCAAACTTACTGGATTCGCTGAACTGGCTGCTGGCGTGGGCCTATACGCTGGGTGCCTGATAGGGGCGTGAGTCAAGTGGACCGCTTTGACGAGCTAGTCGTCTTCTCAATAGATATGCGAGTGCCCTTCCGCGGCATCGACCGTCGCGAGGGTGTGCTGCTGCGGCGAGGTGACAGGTGGAGCGAATGGAGTCCATTCCTCGAATACCCGGACACTGAGGCAGCGAACTGGTTACGGGTCGCGCTGAACATCGAAGAGCCAGAACTGCGTCGGCTGCGGGTGCCGGTCAACGTGACCGTGCCGGTCGTCTCACCGATGCGGGCGGCAGACATGGTCACCTCGTCGGGCTGCCGGACCGCCAAGGTGAAGGTCGGTGACCCGCGCTGCGGTCTGGACGATGACCTGGCCCGGCTGGCCGCAGTGCGCAAGGCGCTGGGCCCCGAGGGCCACATCAGGGTGGACGCCAATGGCTCGTGGAGTGTCGACCAGGCCGAGCGCTCGCTGGCCGCGATGTCCCGGTTCAAGCTGCAGTACGCCGAACAGCCCTGCGAGACGGTCGAGGAACTGGCCGAACTGCGGGCCCGGATGGCTGATGCCGAAACCCCGGTGCTGATCGCCGCTGACGAGTCGATCCGCCGCTCCGAGGACCCGCTGCGGGTCGCCGAACTCGGTGCGGTCGACATCGTGGTGCTGAAGAACCAGCCGCTGGGCGGCTGGCAACGCTGCCTGCAATTGGCTGCCGAGATCGACCTGCCCGTGGTGGTCAGCTCCGCGCTGGAAACCTCGATCGGCATCTGGGAGGGCGCCCAGATGGCTGCCGCGCTGTCCGAACTTGAGCTGGCCTGCGGATTGAACACCGTCAAGCTGCTCACCGATGACGTGCTCGCTGAACCCCTGGTCGCCCGTGACGGCTACCTGGAAATCAATCGCCGCCCGGTGCCCGACCCCAAGGCGCTGCTGCGGGTCCGGGCCACCCGCGACCGCTTCCAGTGGTGGCGTGACCGGCTTGAGCGCTGCCTGGCGATCCACGACGAGCAGGCCTGACCCGGTGGTTGGTGGATCACCCCTGCTCGGCAGGGTGATCGCTCAGGCGCTGACCCAACTCGGCGGGGTTGGTGATGTGGTCATCTGCCCCGGGTCACGCAGCACCGCGGTCGCCATCGGGCTGGCCGAGGCCGCGCAGGCCACCGGGCTGCGCCTGCACACCCGCACCGATGAACGCGCCGGTGCCTTCCTGGCGCTCGGGCTGGCCAAAGCCCGTGGCATCGCTGCCATCGTGGTCACCTCGGGGACCGCGCTGGGCAACCTGATGCCGGCCATCATGGAGGCCCGGCATTCCGGCGTGCCGCTGGTGGTGGTCACCGCCGACCGTCCCGCCACCCAGATCGGGACCGGCACCAACCAGACCACCGACCAGATCGGCATTTTCGGGCGTCACGTCGTCGACCAGTTGCACCTGGCCAGTACCGACGATGCGCCGCAGGCCTGGTTCGGCCAGTTGGCCCGGGTGCTCGCGGCGGCCCGCGGCCTGCGTACCCGCACCCCCGGACCGGTGCAGGTCAACGCCGCATTCACCGAACCTTTCACCAGCACCGCGGGCAGGGCGGTACCGCAACCAGCTCTGGCCCGGATCGAGGCCGCTCGGCCAGCCGACCCCGTCAGGCTGCCTGCCGGGCCGCGAACGGTGGTGCTGGCCGGGGATGCCCCACCAGCGGTGGGGCGGCGCGCCCGAGCGGTGGCCGAGGCGGCCAGCGTCCCACTGCTGGCCGAGCCATCCAGCAACGCCCGCGCAGGACGTTGTGCGATGCGCAACTACCGGCTGCTGCTGGACGGCGAGCTGGGCCAGCAGATCGAACGGGTGGTGTGCTTTGGGCACCCGACCCTGTCGCGCCCGATCAGCCGGCTGCTGGCCCGCCCCGACATCGAGCTGGTGATGGTCTCGCAACTGGCCGACTGGCCTGATCCGGGTGCCCGGGCCGCGGTGGTCTGCGACGATGTCGATCTTGCCCCCGGGCACCCCGACTGGCTGGCGGCCTGGCATGCCGCTGCGACGCAATCGCCGCACCCGGGCGGACCGGATGACCTGATCACCGGCCCGCAGTTGGCTGCCGAGGTGGTGGCGGCCGCCCGGGGCAACCTGGTCTTCGGCGCGTCCAACCCGATCCGTGACGCCGACCTGGCAGCGGTACCGCAGAAAAGTGACACCGCCTGCTGGGCCAACCGGGGCCTGGCCGGCATCGACGGCGTCCTGGCCACCGCGACCGGCATCGTGCTCGGCAGCCAGCAGCCCGGCACCGTCCTGCTGGGTGATCTGGGCTTCCTGCACGACATCGGCTCACTGCACATCCCCGCCGGGCAACCCGTGCCCGACCTGCGGGTGGTGGTGGCCGATGATGACGGTGGCGGCATCTTCCGCACCCTCGAGGTCGCCGGCAACCAATGGTTTGAACCACTATTCGCCATGCCGCACGGTCGTGACCTGGTGGGGTTGGCCGCCGGGTTCGGCTGGCCCGCCAGCCGGGTGAGCCGAATCGATGAATTGCGGGCGCGGCTGGCCCGTCCCATCAGCGGCATCGAGGTACTGGTGGTGCCCATCGACCCAAATCGGCAGCCCGCCCGCTGAACGGGGTCTGAGCGGGCAGGATGGGGCCATGCTCCGTTTCGGAATAGTCGGCACCAATTTCATCAGTGAATGGTTCATCGAGGGCTGCCGCGAGACCGGCGGCCGCGCCAAACCTGTCGCAGTCATGTCACGCGAGCGGCACAGGGCCGAGGCCTTCGCCCAGAACCGGGGCCTCGAGGTGGGGGTCGATTCACTACCGGCCCTGTTCGAGCACGTCGACGCCGTCTACATCGCCTCCCCGAACTTCGCCCACCACGCGCAGGCGATCGCGGCCATTGAGGCAGGACGCCACGTGCTGGTCGAAAAGACGATGGCTGCCAGCCATGCCCAGGTGGCCGACATCTTCGACGCCGCAGACCGGGCCGGGGTCGTGGCCATGGAGGCGATGCGCAACCTGCACACCCCCGAATTCCAGTTGGTGCGCCAGAAACTGCCTGAACTTGGCACCCTGCGCCATGCCCGCATCGAGAAATACCAGTACTCCTCGCGCTATGACGCATTCCGGGCAGGCGAGGTACTCAATGCCTTCAACCCCGCGCTCAGCAATTCGGCGCTGGCCGATATCGGTGTGTACAGCCTGCAGCAGGCAATCGACCTGTTCGGTGAACCGAGGACGGCTCAGGGCAGCAGCCTGCTGCTGCACAACGGGTTCGAGGGCGGCGGGTCGATGGTGCTCGAATACGACGGGCTGGTGGTCGACGTCGGCTGGTCGAAGGTCGTGGCCCGGCTCAACCCGTCAGTGGTACACGGCGAGGACGCCGCCATCACCTGGGACGACCCGGGTGAGACCTCGAATGTCACCCTGCACCAGCGTGGCCAGGCACCGGTCGTCCTGTTCAACCAGCCTCGCCCACGCCCGGCCCAGACCATGGGTTACGAGGTGGAGAACTTCTGTGACCAGGTCGAGGCCGGTGCCACCGACCCCCGCTGGCGGCAGGTCTCGCTGGTCACCCGGCAACTGATGGACGCCCAGCCCGGCCAACCGGGGCCGGCATAACCGGCTGCCGAATTAGTCCTCGGTGCGCAGCCAGTCACGCAGGACCATGGTGGCGCGCACATCATCCTCGTTGTAATCCAGGATGCGCTGCCGGGCGTCACGGCGGGTCTGCTCGTCAGGACCCTGGGTTGCCTCGACGAACCAGGCCTGTGAATTCAGCCCGCCCGGGGTGTCGTCGCGCCAGGTGAAGCCAGCAGCTGCGTTGGCCACCACCTTCAGGCTCAGCCCGTGCGCCCCGAAGTAGTTTTGCCGCACGGTCTCGAACAGGTCGAGATGGCGCTGCCTGAGCAGTTCCAGGGTTGACTTCAGGGTCTCATCGTTGGACTGGGTGGCCAGCTTGGCCAGGTGCACCATCTCGTAGTCGGAGTAGTGGTAGACCCGCGCATCAGGGTGGTCGACCAACTGCTGGTGCAGCCACGCCATCGCGCGGCGGGCCAGGGCGACCTCGTCGTCGGTGCCCTGGTCGGTGAAACTCACGAAGCCGTGGTAGCTGCCCTCATCGTCCGGGTTCGACCGATCACGCACCAGGAACCCCCACAGGTAGATGCGGTCAGCCGATGAGGTCTCGATGTCCCAGTCGATCTCGTAACGGCCATCCGGCAGACCCAGCGGGGTGCTGGTGGTTCGCTCGATCTCGATACCCCTGGCGATCATCCGGGCCCGCCGGGCAGCCAGCAACAGCCGCTCCTCAG
>JBMNPP010000129.1:0-8015 GCA_050943675.1 Brooklawnia sp. | reverse complement strand
AGGCAGAGTGTCGCCTCGGGCTGCTTCGCGGCGATCGCCATCCATGCGGCCGTTGTATCGTCCGTCGTCCCCGCCCGCAGGAACAGGCCGGGGGCGATGCGCTCGAACTGACCAGAGTTCATCAGCCGGTCAAGACCGTGCCGGGTGAGACCCTGCGCCGTCAGGTCGTCGTAGCTCAACAGCGCAGGCAACTTTGCGATATCCATCATCACATCCATTCCGACAGAATTCGTTACAGATAAAGCATACCTGTAATGGTTTTCGATGGCCGGGAGCATGGATGTTCTCATTTCTAGAGTGAGCACGCGATGTCCAGCAGTTCCGGCATTGTGGGGTTCACCATCTCGTTGCGGCGGATGAGGTGCCAGATGGTGCTCTTAGGGTAGATGTGGCCGGGCACTTCGGCAGCGAGATGCAGGCCAACTTGTTCGTTGGCTACGGTCGCAACCCATGCGATGGAATATGTGCAGGGTGACGCCGGTCATCCCGTACAACGCAGGACGTCTCGCAACTGCCGTTGCACATTTCATAGTCGGTGGCGTGCCTTCGTGGTGGGTGGCGGTGTGCATACCCAACAGGTGCGACGGCACCGACGACCAACGCGAGACAACCCGGAACAACCTCGCCAAGTGGCGAGAAGGCGCTTGGCGCCGTGGTCAAATCCGACGGCAACGCCAAGCCATGACGGCAGGGCTGCCGACGGCGAGAGCTCGATCTTGACGAGCCGTTTGCTGGACGAACGGCGATTCTGGCTTGGGCGGACAGGTTGAGCCAATCCCGTTCAGCTGCGGGAACAACCTCAACCGTATTGGGTGGCCGGATAGTGGGTGACCCCCAGGTAGACGGGACGGTTCGCCCCAGATCCTTATCTTGAGGTCCTGTTAGCGCGATTGTCGGACGCGTGGGCATGGCTCGAGGCTCATGCCCTCATCGGCCGTTCCTCGAAGAACCCCCCAAGGTGGCTGGTGCAGAGTGACCAGCGCAGGAAGGCCCTGCTTGAAGACCCCAAGGCACTTTCGAAGGTCTGAGTCCCATGGTCATGGCAGCTGTCGCGTGCCTTGCATAAGATCCACGAGGATCGGCATGGATGAGGACGGATCTGGTCCTTTGCGCCCTGGTCGCATCTCAGGGTCAACGGCCCGAGCTGTCTTGCATGCCTCATGCACCTGATGAAATGGAAAAGATTGCGAGAGGATCTTCCCGTTAACGAGCCCCAGCTTGGTGACGAGTTCATCCAGCTTCGTCGAGGTCAACGCTGAGCGCTTGTCCTCAGCGTGCCATCGCAGCCATGCCTCGAACTTGAGGTTCGAAATCAGAAGCCAGATCTCCTCTCATTCAGCTAGTTGAACGGCCGCAGGCAACGTCTGGTGTTCATCGACGTCGACCAAGCACACGCAGTCGTCGTAGCCCTTGTCGTTCAGAGCTGCTTCGTCCCGCTTCTCAACGCACTTTTGCACGACTTTCAATGGATCTTTGCCTACCGAAACGGGCTTGACGGTAGCCATTGCGCCTTTGCTTCGCAGGTAGCGGTTCAATCCTTCAACGTATTGGGGTTCGGTGCGTGTGCCTTCGGTGACGACAAGGATGCGCCGCGCAAGCTGTCGACGAGGCCTGCCGCGACGTCCACGCTGTCCGCCAGCCATTAGTTCTGCGCCTCTCCGGTGTCGACAAGGGCCGCAAAAAGGCTCGGCGAAAGCCGCGGGGTTCCGCCGTATCTTCCCGTTAGGTATCGCTTCGCGACGTTGGCATCCGGGTGCTTGGGGAAGTCAGACAGGCAGGTCAGCTCGGTTACTCCCTCGTTCGTTTTGTCGGTCAGCCAAATCTGTTCCGGCTCGAGGCGAACCTCGGTCAGCGGCGAAAGCACATATGACTCATGGCTCGTGAAGATCAGCTGTGCGTGATGCGTGTTGACGAGTGGGTCCGCGAACGCGCCAAGGAGCACCTCGAGCAGGTGAGGGTGAATACTCGCGTCGATCTCATCTACCAGGAACAGTCCTCCACGGCGTAGCGCTTCCAGTGCGGGTACCGCAATGGCGAGCCACGCGATAGTTCCATCGCTCTCCTCATGGATAGAGAAGGGTGGGCAGTCGTCAGCTGTCCCACGGTGGGTGAAGAGGAGACGTCTCACGACCTGCTCGAGTTCATCGTCCGCCAGGTCCTCCTGACTTCTTGCTCCCTCGGATTCACTTTCGTCTTCGGCGTCGTGATCTTTCTCTTCACGCAGGTCACGTTCGAATCGACGGAGCGCCAGGCGGATTCTTTCTGGGATGTTCGTTTCCTCGATGCTGACGTTCATGACGCCGATGTCCGCGACTTGGAGCAGTGCTTCGAGGTCTCCGAAAGTGATATCTCCATCTGCCAACGAGTCTGCGATGCTCGCCAAGCGCGCTTCTCGGTGAGAGTCCTTCACCATTACGATGTCGAAGTTTTCAACCAAGTCGTGAGCGAAGGAGTGCAGCGATGAGTCTTTCAGTAGGAGCGCACGGCTGAGAACGAGTTCTCGGGGCGTTACCTTGATCTTGGTGTGAAGGCTCGGATGGAACGTGAGCACATTCTCTTCCCGATCGCGCTTCAGCAGGGTGCGCCAACGCGAGCTGGGGATATCGCGCAGCCATTCTCGTTTGATCCCGTCTTGATCGACCTCGAAGCCGTATACATAGCGGCGTCCGTTGTGGACAAGGTCAAGTTCGTAGAGGCTCGTCGAGGTCCTGGAGTTCCCGTCAAGTTTGAACGGTGCCCGCAGCATGGACTTCGACTCCTGCCATACAGTGGCGGATTGCCTGATCGCAGTGAACGCATAGCGGAACGCGTCCACAACAGCGGACTTGCCGGTCGCGTTGCCTCCAAAGATCCCAGCGAGCGGATAGCTCACAGCGCCCCAGTCGCCCTCCTTGGGCTGGAGGGTCTTCAGTGCAGGGCGCGTGAGATCAACAGCAACCTCGTCGCGGATGCTCTTGTGGTTGCGCACGGTGAAGCTCAGAAGGATCATGCAGCAATGTTAGCGCTCCGAGAATGTCTATTTCCACGATTTTCGAGTAAAGAAGGACGTTTAGCTTGGAACTCGCGGCCGAAGTGTCTTGACGCGGGTCTACTCAGCCGGTTGCTTGCCGCGGTTGTGACCCGTTGGATTGTGGCGGCTGTCCCTGTCCTGCCGAAGCCTTCTCCTTACTCTCTAGATGGCACCCGTCTGTAGAGAGTAAGAGGACCGAGACCGGATCAATTCTCACCAACGAAAAATGCGCGGAAACCCTTGAGTTTCCGCGATTCCTGGTCGGGCTGACAGGATTTGAATCTGATTAGCGCCCTTCGGGCTGTTCCTCGTTTGGCTATCGGTTTTGTCGTTCTGACTAGCAGTCTTGTGGGCTTCCACGTGTCAAAGACCGCTACTATTCAGTACATAAGCTAACATTAGCAGACATAGCTAAGGATGCACGAGAGATGCAACGGAAGGGCTGACAGGATGGCGAGAATCCCAGCCAACGTGGTCCCCATCAGGACCCTGGACGCTGAACGGAACCAGCCCGACCCAAGGAAGCAGCAAAGAACGCGCCGATCGTTCGGCAAGATTCAGCAGCTCCGGTCCAAGCGCTTCCAAGCAAGCTATGCCGTTGATGGTGTGCGTCACCTGGCGCCCGTCACTTTCGACACCAAGGCCGACGCGGCCGCGTGGCTCGACATGCGCCATGCTGAACTGCTCGAGCACCGATGGAAGCCGCCTGCCCGAGTCGAACCCGGCACCGTCCTGTTCAAGAACTTCGCCCAGGACTGGCTGGCAGGCAGGGAACTGAGCCCGAGCACCCGCGCCGAGTATCAGCGGATGATCAATGGTCGCCTCGCTTGGTTCGCAGACATGAGCCTCGCCCAGATCACGCCAGCGAAGGTGAAGACGTGGTGGACCAACCAGGGTGACAGGTACCCGACTGCCCGCCGCAAGGCCTACGATCTGATGCACACCATCCTTGACTCTGCGACCCGCCCCGATGAGGACACCGACGCTCCCCCATTACTGGGATCCAATCCGGCCAGGTTGTCCACCAAGACGCTGCGCGCAGGCGGTGGGCACTCGAGGCGAATCAAACCCGCCACACTGACCGAGTTGGGCATCATCATGACGGAAATGCCCGATCGGTACGCGTCAATGGTCGCGCTTGCAGCCTGGTGCGCACCTCGTTTCGGTGAGTTGACCGAGCTTCGCCGCAAGGACGTGTCTTTCGAGCGTGACGCGCAGGGTGTCCCGGTAGCGGGAACGCTGCACATCTCGCGTGCTGTCGTGTGGGCTGACCCCGACACCCCGGTCGTGAAGGAACCCAAGAGCGCCGCCGGAATCCGCGATGTCTCGATCCCGCCTCACGTGATACCGCTACTGGTCGACCACTTGGAAAAGTTCGCCCAGCCAGGCCCCGACGGACTCCTGTTTCCGGCAGTCGAATCCGGGGGGCACATGAAACACGGCGCCCTCTACAAAGTGTTCCGCCGAGCCCGGGCCAAGGCTGGCCGCCCCGACCTACGCTGGCACGACCTGCGCCACACTGGGGCAACGATGGCCGCGCAGGCAGGGGCCACCCTACGGGAGCTCATGAACCGGTTGGGGCACTCCGATGTTCGGGCCGCCCTGATCTACCAGCACGCTGCAGAAGACCGTGACAAGGCGCTCGCGGACGCGCTGTCACGGATGGCGGAAGGCGGTCAGTGATGGGATACCCGATCAATATCAGGGGAACTTATGTACTCGGCCCGGATGGACAGGGATACGAGGTAGAAGAACCCCCGGAGCAGATTCCACCTGGTTACTCGCTTCGCAGGTACCGGCCGACCGCACCCCGCCCGTCAGCGTCAGGGTCATCGGTCTGCATGGAGATCCGCTGCCCCAAGGGGCACCTGGTCGCGATACTGACAACCCGACAATCCGGTCCCAGCCGAACCATCCTGCTAGAACGAGGCACCGGCTATGGAGATTCCACTATCAACGCCACCAGCCGTTGGCTGTGCGAGGCTGCTTGTCGTTGCGGCACCCTGTGGTTACTCGACGCAGCCCGGCTATGGGCCGCATTCAGAGTAGGTCAGCCCACTGTTGAGGTGACCCAGGTTGAAAGCCCGGACGGGCCACCTATCAGCTCCAACCGGGTTTACCGGAAATACCCGCTCTGAGAAGGACTAGAGTCCGACACTCGCGATGCATCCAAGCGCGCCCAGTCGTGCACTCATGAGCTAAGCTGTTCGCACATTCGAATACGCATCCCGAGCGCGGAGCCGAAACTCTTGACCACTGGGGACGGTGGTAATCCCTGAAAGGGGCTTACCCAAATGCCGTCCAAACCCAGTCATTCCCGTGGCTATGCGACCCTCGATGAGTCTGCCGAGTATCTTGGCGTCACCACAACAACCCTTCGGCGGTGGATCTCCCAAGGCATCCTGCCCGCGTACCGGTTCGCGTCACGAACGCTCCGGCTACGTCTCGAGGACATCGACGCGATGGCCCGTCGAGTCCCCAACGCGCAGTCCACGGGTGCAGCTGAGCCCGACTCCTTCACGTACAAGACCCGCCAATCATGAGCGCGCCCTCGAAGCGTTGCAGTCGGTGTTGCCAAACGAAGTCAGTTGAAGAGTTCAACCGGGATCGCACCCGGAGCGACGGGCTCAACAACGTTTGCCGCCAATGCAGTCGCGAGTACGACCGCGAATACCGAGGACGTGAAGCCATCGCCGAGCGCGACCGTGCGAGTCGCAGAGCAAATCGCCAAACTATCGCCAAGCGCAACCGCGCGTATCGTGCAGCCAACTTAGAGCGCGAGCGTGCATACCAGCGGGCCAACCCCGAGGTCGGCTGGGCGAGCGGCTACCGCTGGCGAGCGCAACGCTACGGCTTCCTGCCACTGGTGCAGCCGTTTACCAAGAGTGACGTGATCACCCGTTATGGCGACGCCTGCTTCCACTGTGGTGGCCCATTCGAAGAGCTCGATCACTACCCCCTCCCCGTTCGGGATGGTGGCCCCCACACACTCGACAATGTGCGCCCGTCGTGCTTGCCGTGTAACCGGCGGGGACGAACGCAAACGCTCGACCTGGTTGGGGTGGCCACGCGATGAGGGCAAATGAAAGCCGCCCGGGCGGGCATTCCCGGGCGGCCACTCACAACTTGAATGCTGACACCGATGCTAGCAGCCGACGGCTCGGGCAAGTGAGTACGCCAACCATGTTCGAGAATCAGCGTGCCACCCGCCGAATCGTCCCGGATCTCGATCTGGACCGGATCGGGCCACGTTGGTTGCAAGATCTATTCACCAGCGCGCTGGCCGGCCAATGGGAGCGCAGAGCCAAGGTGTTTGAGTCCTGCCGACCTCGGCCGGGTGACTTCCTAGGCCGAGCCACCCGCGCCCAGGTCGCTGACCATGATCGCCGCCTTGCCGAACTCGCCGCAGGCTGCCGCCTGCATGCTGCCCTGCTGCGCGGTGATGACCTGAACAGCTTCACCCACCTGTTCGACATCGCGGTCTACGTGCACGGCAGCCCGGTCGAGCCGCTGGAGGTGGTCGCATGACCTTCGACCCGTCAGAAGCGATTTTGGACGACCTGGCCGATGTCTGGCCGCCCGACGATCCGGGACAATGGCCTACTGAACCGCCGTTCGAGCCACCGGCCGAGGATGAGGCCGAACGTACCGACCGGGCACGCAGAATGTTCCCGCGCCTTGACTGGCACGCACTATGGGCCGATGACACCGAGGAAGAGTGGATTCACTACCCGCTGCTGCCTGCCCGTCGCTCAGTGGTGATCTACTCCGCACCCAAGGTCGGCAAGTCACTGTTGGCGCTGGAGCTGGCCGTGATCCTGTCCCGTGGCGAAGCGTTCCTTGGGCACAAGGTCGAGCGTCGCTACCGAGTGCTCTACATCGACTTCGAGAACGACCCTCGCGGTGACGTGCGATCCCGGCTGCAAGCCATGGGCTACGGCCCAGACGACCTGGACCACCTGGACTACTTATCGTTCCCCACGATGGCCGGGCTCGACACCGAGCGAGGCGCGCTGGAGCTGCTCGAAGCAACCCACGCCTACGGCTCCGAGATAGTGATCATCGACACTGTTTCGCGGGCAGTGGTCGGGGAAGAGAACAGCAACGACACCTGGTTGGGGCTGTACCGCCGAACCGGGCTGCGGTTGAAGCAGGCCGGCATCTCGCTGGTCCGGCTCGACCACACCGGCAAGGATGAGACCAAGGGCCAGCGCGGTGGCTCCGCCAAGTCTGGCGACGTCGACGCGATATGGCGGCTCACCCGACTATCCGAGGATCAGTTCAAGCTCGAATGCACCGATGCCCGAGTGCTGCTTGAAGCCAAGCTGCTTCGGATCACCCGGCACACATCACCCCGCCTACACCACAGTGTTGATGACCGGTCATTCCTGAGTGAGCGAGATCTCAAGCTCCGGCAGATCACCGAACTGGCGGACGCCAACGGACTGGCGCGGGATGCCAGCCGACGAGAGATTCAAGCGCTGGCAAGGGCCCGCGGAATCAAAGCCCGCAGCGACGTTTACAACGAGGTGGCGAAGGCCCGAAAAGCGTCTTTCGAGTGGTCCCCGAAGGGGTCCCCGCACGAAGAGCTCGGGGACCAAGAAAACTGGTCCCCAACTGCCGGGGACCACAATTCATCAAACCAGCCAGACCTACTGCTGACTACCCAGAACACTGGTCCCCATGCTTCGGGGACCACCGGGGACCAAGGGCCAAAGCTTGTAGTGGTCCCGGTCTCCCCATCTATAGATGGGGACCGGGGACCACAGCTCGGGGACCAAGACCGATCCGAGCAAGCCTGCACTGATTGTCGCCAGCCCCTGAACCCCGCCCTGGCTGCTGCTGGCGAAACCCGACACCCGAGCTGCGGTGATCCCGCATGACGACACCAGTTGGCCAGTTCCGCCTACCAGCCCGGCTGCCCGAGCGATCGGCATTCGATCGACAACTCACCGACCTGGTAGCGCGAGGGCAGCAACCGGTCTGCGCTGGCCGAACCGAATGG
>JBMNPP010000128.1:0-8019 GCA_050943675.1 Brooklawnia sp. | reverse complement strand
CCGGTGATCCTCCGGCAGGTTCTGCGCGATCTGGGTCAACGCATGATCAAAACGGACCCCGTCGGCTGGACTCAACTGCCCCCACATCCTCACCGACCCGTGCTCAATCCCCGACACCACCACCCGGCGGTCCCGGACCTTGGCCTGGGCCCGCTGCCAAGCAGCCTCAGGATCGGCTACATCAATCCAGGACTGCAGATGCTTCATCACCCAACCGAACCCATGCCGCGCCAACGTGGCCGCGACGCGCTCATCGACCCACCCGGCAGCCTTCTCATCCAGGGCGATGGTGCGATCGATGACGTAGTTGGCCTGCCAAACCCGCACATCCCCCGCCAGCACTGTTTGCCACAGCTTCGGGAACCGGTGCCGCAAATCCAGGGCCTGCGAGATGCGATGCGCTGCCGACTGCGGCGAGACACCCCGCAGGCCACCGATCTCGAGGCTCAGGAACTCCCCGACCAGTGGGGTGCCCTCATGGCCGACCTCGATCAGGCGTTCCATGCCGTCCAGCACATGGGTCAGGTCAACCTCGTACAGGTCGGCAGCATGGGTGATCGCGATCAACTGAGCCACCTCAGCACAACGCAATTGCTCAGTGGCATAACCCAGGGCCTCGAAAGCCTCGGCACTGGTTGCCGGGTGAGCCCAGTCCAGTTCGTCAGGTTCGTCAGGTTCATCGGATGGGTCAAAGTTGGGTGGGGTGATGCCCCCGGGGGTTTGGGTCATAGCTCCATTGTATTCGATCACACCCCCGAAACAAGGGTAAACCACCTAGATAACCCAACTATTTTCCCGCACCCCTCAGGCGCTCCAATCTCACGCGAGAAGGCGAGGCCACCAACGAGCCACCCATGCGGACAGTCCCGCGTCCCGCCGCCGGCTGGCCGCGACCCGGCCGACCAGCTAGAATGCCGCACGGAGGATTCGCCTAGAGGCCTATGGCGCTCGCTTGGAAAGCGGGTTGGGTTCACGCCCTCACGAGTTCGAATCTCGTATCCTCCGCCAACACGGCTCCTCACCCCTCGGGGCGGGAATCGTCAGGGCCCGAGGACTGCGGTCAAGCAATCCTCGGGCCCTTTTGTTTCCCTTGGCGGGAAGTTGTTTGAAATCAGCGATCGACGCGGGCAGAACCGCCAGCGGCGAGCTTCTTGACCTCGGCGGCGGTGGCCATCGAGGTATCACCCGGGGTCGTCATCGCCAGCGCGCCGTGGGCTGCGCCGTAGTTGACTGCGGTCTCCAGGTCGGCACCGGAGATCAGGCCGTAGATCAGGCCGGAGGCGAATGAGTCGCCGCCACCCACCCGGTCGAAGATCATCAGGTCATCACGCTGGACGGCCTTGACCACCCCGTCAGCCTGGGACCAGGCGATCGCCGACCAGTCGTTGACGGTGGCCGACTTCACCCCGCGCATGGTGTTGCCGATGACCTTGAAGTTCGGGTAGGTCTGGGCGACCCGCTCGACCATGTTCTGGAAGGCGTGCAGCGGCAGCACCGTGAGGTTGTCGTCCACACCCTCGATCTCGAAACCGAGCGAGGCGGTGAAGTCTTCCTCGTTACCGATCATCACGTCGATATAGGGTGCGACGGCCTTGTTGACCTCCTGGGCCTTGGCCTGTCCACCGATCGACTTCCACAGGCTGGGCCGGTAGTTGAGGTCGTAGCTGATCATCGTCCCCGAGGCCTTCGCGACCTTGCAGATGTCGATGACGGTCTGGGCGCTGGTCTCGGACAGCGCGGCGTAGATGCCGCCAGTGTGCAGCCAGCGCACACCCTTCTTGTTGAAGATCTCGTCCAGATCCCAGTCGGCCGCCTCGGCCTGGCTGATCGCAGTGTGGCCGCGGTCGGAAGCACCCACCGAGCCCCGCACTCCGTAACCCCGCTCAACGAAGTTGAGCCCGTTGCGGGCGGTGCGTCCCACCCCATCGTTATCGACCCAGTTGATCAGCGAGGTGTCGACGCCACCCTGCATGATGAAGTCCTCAACCAGGCGACCCACCTCGTTGTCGACCAGCGCGGTCAGCACACCAGTACGCAGGCCGAAGACCTTGCGCAGGCCGCGCACCACGTTGTATTCGCCACCGCCCTCCCAGGCGGTGAACTGGCGTGCAGTCCGAATGCGACCATCACCCGGGTCGAGCCGGAGCATGACCTCGCCCAGGCTCAGGGCGTCCCAGTAGCAGTCCTTGGCGGGCTTGAGACCCAGATCAACAGCCATCAGTTGTGTCCTCCAGTCAGTTGCGAAACCAGGTCGATGGCCTCACGAGTGAGTGCCTCGACCTTGTCGTACTCGCCGGCGTCGACGGTCTTGGCCGGCACCATCCACGAGCCACCGACGGCCGGGATGCAGGGCAGGGCGAGGAATTCGCCCAGGTTGGCAGCATTTACGCCACCAGTAGGAATGAATGAGATGTCAGTGAAGGGGGCTGCCAACGCCTTGATGGCAGGCGCACCGCCATAAACATTGGCCGGGAAGAACTTGACGGTCTGCAGACCCAGTGCCTGCGCCTGGAGGATCTCGGACGGGGTAACTGCTCCCGGCAGCACCGGCACACCCAGCTCCTGGGCACGCAGCACGATGTCGGCGCGCAGCCCGGGGCTCACCAGGAACCGGGCACCGGCCTCCACCGCCTGGTTGACCTGGTCTACCGAGCGAACGGTGCCCGCGCCCACCAGGATGTCGCCCCGCTTGGCAAGCACCTTGATTGAGTCAGCTGCCGCGGCGGTGCGGAAGGTGACCTCGGCGACCGGGAGTCCGCCGGCGACCAGCGCGTCGCCCAGCCCTGCGGCATTGGCGACGTCATTGAGCACCACAACGGGCACGATGCGATAACGGGTGATGTCGTCCAGGGTGACGCTCATCTGCACTCCTCTGGTGAGAACTGATCTAAACCGATCTTGTTTCTCTGAACGAAACGCACTGATCGGGTGGTGAAACACATTCTACCAGAAGAACTACCGGCAGCGCTGGCCGGGACGGCAATCACGAGTGGCAACAACCTCCGGCCTCGTTGCAACGATCTGGACACCGGGGTTATGCTTGGTAAGCGTTTTCCCGACCCAATCCGTAATCTCGAAAGGGACACTGATGACCCCACTCGACCAGCCCGTCGCAATGATCACCGGCGGCAACCGCGGCATCGGCCGCGGAATCACCGAACGCCTGCTCGCAGAGGGCTGGGCGGTGTCGATCATGGCCACCTCACCGGTCGAAACAGTGCCCATGGCCGAGTACGAGAAGCTCGGCCCGGTGCGCTACCTGCAGGGCAGCGTCGCCGACCTCGACGTGCACGCCCGCTTCGTCGACGAAACCATCGCAGCCTGGGGACGCATCGACGCCCTGGTCAACAACGCCGGCGTGGCTCCCCTGGAGCGCATCGACATCATGAGCGCCACCCCCGAGAGCTACGACAGGGTCTTCGACATCAACCTGCGCGGGCCCTACTTCCTGACCCAGAAGGTCGCCAACAAGATGCTCGAGTTGCGCGACGCAGCCGGTCGCAAGCCCGGCACCACCCCGGCCGACCCGGTCGTCGGCACCATCATCAACATCACCTCGGCATCGACCTGGGCCATCTCGACGAACCGCGGTGAATACTGCATGTCCAAGGCCGGCGCATCGATGGCCACCAAGCTGTGGGCCGTGCGGTTGGCCAGCGAGGGCATCCCCGTCTACGAGGTACGCCCCGGCATCATCGACACCGACATGACCAAGGTGGTACACGAGAAGTACACCAATATGCTCGCCAACGGACTTGCGCCCATCGCTCGCTGGGGCCAGCCGGCTGATGTCGGCGGCGCCGTACACCTGTTGGTCAGTGGCCTGATGCCCTACGCCACCGGAGACATCATCAACGTCGACGGCGGCATGCACATGCCGGTGCTGTGAGGGTTGCCATGCTGACCACCACTACCCAGATCGGATCGGCACAGATCCCCACGATCGCCACGACCACGGTCGTGGTTGGCACCGGTTCGGCCGGCTACTGCGCCGCCGACCGGCTGGTGATGGCCGGGCACAAAGACCTGATCGTCATCGCCGACAAGATCCGGGCAGGCGCCTCGCGCAACGCCGGATCCGACAAGCAGACCTACTACAAGCTGAGCCTGGGTGGCCCAGCCCCCGATTCGGTCGCCGACCTGGCTGCCACCCTGTTCGCCGGTGGGGCGATGGACGGCGACAATGCGCTGGCCGAGGCAGCCAACTCGGCCCGCTGCTTCAACCACCTGGTGGACGCCGGCGTGCCCTTCCCGACCGACCGGTACGGCCAGTTCATCGGCTACAAGACCGACCACGACCCGCGCGAGCGGGCCACCTCGATCGGCCCCTACACCTCCAAATCGATGACCGAATCGCTGGAGGCCCGCGTCAAGGCGGCCGGGGTGCCGATCATGGAGGGCTGCCGGGTCATCGACCTGGTCGTCGACCGGTCGGGCGAGGCACCCCGCGTGGTGGGCCTGCTGGTGATGAACAAGACCACCGATGCCCAGACCGCCAGCAACGACCCCGCAAGCCGGTTGCTGCTGATCCGGGCCGCCAACGTGGTTTACGCCACCGGCGGGCCGGCAGGCATCTACGCCGACTCGGTGTATCCGCACGGGCAGTGGGGCGCTACCGGTGCCGCGCTGCGCGCCGGAGCACCGGGCAAGAACCTGACTGAATGGCAGTTCGGACTGGGCTCGATCGCGCCGCGCTGGAATGTCTCTGGCAGCTATATGCAGGTCGTCCCGCGCTTCATCTCGACCGACGCCGACGGTAACGACGAGCGGGAATTCCTCGGCGAGGCACTACCCGATCTCGGTGTGCAGTCGAGCCTGGTCTTCCTGAAGGGCTACCAGTGGCCCTTCGACGCCCGCAAGGCCGCCCAGGGTTCCAGCGTCATCGACCTGCTCGTCTACCGCGAAACCGTGCTGCGTGGCCGTCGGGTCTGGCTCGACTTCCGCTCCAACCCTGGTGACACCGATTTCGACGTCCAGCAGCTCAGCCCCGAGGCCAGGGAATACCTGGAACGCACGGGCGTTGCTGACCTGCCCGCCTCCGCCTCGCCCGTCGAGCGCCTGCAACGGCTCAACCAGGCCGCCTACGACTTCTACCTGGAGCGCAACCCGCAGGTCGACCTGGCCACCCAGCCGCTTGAGGTCGCAGTGTGCGCCCAGCACAACAACGGCGGCCTCGAAGTGGACGGCTGGTGGCGTTCACCACTGAGCGGGCTGTACCCGGTGGGCGAGGCAGCCGGTGCACACGGCATCTACCGGCCAGGCGGTTCAGCCCTGAACTCCGGCCAGGTCGGCGCCACCAGGGCGGCCACCTGGATCGCCCAACACGGCGGTAAGCAGGCACCCGATGCCGAGAGCTTCGAGCAGGCAGCCGGGCCGGTCGTCACCCAGGCCCTGCAGCTGGTGGCCGATGCCCACGCCCGGTTCAGTGCCGGGCAGGCGGACAACACCGGCGAGGCATTGCACGAGGCAAGTTCGCTGATGAGCGACAAGGCCGGCCTGGTGCGGTCGCCCGCCTCGATCAACGAGGCCCTGCAGGCTGCGACCAAGCGGCTGGCCGAATACGACCAGACCATGGCCATCGATGCCTCCAGCAGGCGCAGCGTCGACCGGCTCTTCCTGGTGCGCGACATCGTCACGACGCAGTACGCCTACCTGACCGCAATGGCCGACTACCTGGCCAAGGGCGGCAACTCCCGCGGCTCGGTGCTGTACACCAACCCTGACGGCGAACTGCCGGTGTGGCTGGACGATGAGGGCGAACCCATCAACCTTGGGCTGCCCGAACAGTTCCGCTTCATCCCTGACGATGGCGCACTGGATTCACTCGCCCAGATCGTCACGCTGGCCGTCACCGACCAACCCGTACCCGATGTGGAATGCAACTGGCGCCACGTGCGTCCGCTGCCGAGGCCGGACGAGCCCTTCGAGGTCGTCTGGCGCGACTACCGCATCGACCGCAACGTGCACTGAGCAAGGAATCTGATGTCCCGTCTGTCAATCAACCAATGGTCGATGCGCACCACGCCATGCGACCAATTCATCACCGCGGTCGCTGATGCCGGCCTGGAATCGCTCGGTCTGTGGCGCCAGAACGTCGCCGAGATCGGCATCGGGAAGGCCGCGAGCCTGGTGCGCAGCGCCGGGCTGCGGGTCAGCTCACTTTGCCGGGGCGGTTTCCTGACTGCGGCGACCCCGCAGGGCCGCCGTGAGGCCCTCGACGACAACCGTCGCGCCATCGACGAGGCACACCAGCTGGGCACCAGCCTGCTGGTGATAGTGGTCGGTGGCCTGGAACGCGGCCAGTCGATCAGCGAGGTGCGAGACCAGATCCCGGCAACCATCGCCGAACTGGCACCGTACGCCGAGGCCGCCGGGGTGCGGCTGGGGCTTGAGCCGATGCACCCGATGTTCGCTGCCGACCGTGCAGTGATCTCGACATTGGGCGATGCACTGGCGATGGCTGAGGCATCCGGGCATGACTCGGTCGGGGTGGTCGTGGACACCTACCACATCTGGTGGGATCCGCAGGTGCTCACCCAGATCGAGGCGATCGGGCAGGCCGGCCGGTTGCTCAGCTACCAGGTTTCGGACTGGAACCTGCCACTGGCCGACGACCCGCTGCTCTCACGAGGTGTGATGGGCGACGGCTACATCGACTTCAGCGGCATGACCCGGGCGGTCGCGGCCACCGGGTATACCGACGACATCGAGGCAGAGATCTTCAACGCCGACCTGTATGCGATGCCCGTGGCCGAGGCCATCAATCTGGTGCGCGAACGCTACGACGGACTCGTCGCCCCATTTCTGTGACGGCTGGCAAACTCGGGGTTGTGACCACTCCCGCAACCCCTGGCCCAGCCCCCGTCGAAGCGATTGACCGGGCGCTGGCGCTGCTCAGCGGGCTGTCGGAGGCCGGGCCGGAGGGCACCACGCTGGTGGCCTTGTGCCGCGATCTCGGGCTGAACAAGTCGACCGCCTACCGGGCGCTGTCCACCATGCGTGCCCGGGGGTTTGTGTCACAGGACCCGGACGGCAGCTATCGGTTGGGGCCGGTGGCAGTCGGGTTGGGTGCGCAGTACTTCGGGCCGGCGTCCCTGTCGCAGCTGATACACCCAGCGCTACTGGTGCTCGCCCGCGACCTGGACGAATTGGTGCACCTGGGCGTCCTCAATGGCGACCGGGTGGTCTATGTGGACAAGGTCGAGCCCGACAAGTCGATCCGGGTGTGGTCGCAGGTGGGCCGCAGCGTCCCGGTGGCGACCACCTCACTGGGGCGGGCGATCCTGGCCTACAAGCACCTGCCGGACGAGCAACTGGACGCCTTCGTCGAGGACGGGGGCGACCCGGCGCGATTGCGTCAGGCCGTAGCCGGTGCCCGGCAACGCGGCTACGCCACCGAGATCGAAGAGAACGAGCCGGGCATCGCCTGCCTGGGCGTGCCCATCCTGGCCGACGGTTCGGCAGTGGCTGCCCTGAGCGTGACCATGCTGGCCAACACGCTGGACGACCACCGGATGGCCGAGGTCGCCGAGCGGGTGGCCGAACTCGTGCCGCCGAGGTTGCCCGACGGTCTCGAGCTACCCACCCAACTGGGCCCGGCAGCCTGAGCCGGTTCAGGCGACCAGGAACGTCACGAAGACGATCTTGGCGATGATCGAGATCGCGAACAGCGCCGCATAACCCGATTCGACCCGCTCGTCAGCGGTCCTGGTTGTCGCGAAGGCCAGGATGGCCGGCTGACCGATCAGGCCCGCAAAACCGCCCATGGTGCGTTGGGCCGACAGGCCCAGGAAGCGCCCGGCGAGCAGGAACAGGCCGGCCGATGCCAGCACCACGAACACCGCGAGCAGGCCGAGCTTCAGCCCGGTCAGCGTCAGCATCGCCTCGGCGAAGGCCGGTCCGTTGGCCAGTCCGACCGCGGCCAGGAAGAGCAGCAGGCCCAACTGGCGGATGGTCAGGTTTGCGGCCTGTGGAAGGTCCCAGGTCAGAGGGCCGGTGCGGTGGATGGCACCCAGCACC
>JBMNPP010000127.1:0-8073 GCA_050943675.1 Brooklawnia sp. | reverse complement strand
ATGGCGTTGACCCAGCTGGTCAGCGGCGCACTGTTCAAGGGTGCCGCCAACCAGTACAACCCCGGTCGCTTCGCGGGCATCGGTGCCCTGGACAGGCTGCCAGCGCTGACCAGCGCGATCTTCGGGCTGGGCGGGCACGACCTGCAGCCCCGCGATCTGATCGCGGCCGCCCACAACATGGCCGGCGAGAACGCCTCACCACTGGTCTACCTGGGTTCGACCTTCTTCAGTGAAGGCGCAACCGGCAGCTTCGCCGACCTGCAGGCCAGGCTTGCCCAGGCCTACCCCGAAACAAGGCTGATGGCGCTGCCGGTCGCGGAGAACCCGGACCTGCTGCCCGAGGCGGCGATGCGGATCCGCTTCCACTCTGTTGGTGGTTACGGCACGATCGCGACCGGAAAGCTGATGACCGACATACTGGCTGGTGCGCTGGGCATGTACTCCAAGTCAGCGCCCAAGTATGGCTCCGAGAAATCGGGCGCACCAACCAACTACTACATAACTCTCAGCCCGGAGCCCGTGCTGGTGACCAACGCCGAACTCGAGGATGTCGAGATCGTGCTCTCACCTGACCACCGCGTCTTCCAGCACACCAATCCGCTCAAGGGGCTGGCCGCTGGCGGCACCCTGATCCTGCAATCCGATCAGGGACCCGAGCAGACCTGGCGGGCACTACCGGCCTGGGCTCGCCAGACCATCCGCGACAAGCAGATCAGGTTCTTCGTCCTGGACGCCTTCGCGGTCGCCGCCGAGCACGCCCCGACCCCTGAACTGCAAACCCGCATGATGGGTATCGCCTTCATCGGCGCTGTGATCGGTGGGGTTGACCGGGTCGCCCGGGCCTCCGGCTCGGTGGACGAATTGCGCGAGAAGGTCTTCAAGCAGCTCAACAAGAAGTTCGGGGCCAAGGGCGCCCGGATCGTGCAGTCGAATATGGCGGTCATCGGTGACGGCCTGAACGCCCTGGTCCGGGTGCCCCATGAGGAGGATGGGTATCTGGGCCTCGATGAGGATGCCGCTGCGGCACCCAGCCGCGGACTGGAGTTGTCCAGTGGCCTGTGTGCCAGTTCGTGTGCTGCCTCCAACTTCTTCGATGCCGAATACTACGACCGCATCATGGGTGGTGCTTTCCGTGACGGCAGCATCGGACGCGCACCGGTCCTGCCCGGTGCGGGGCTGTTCATCCCCGCCGGCAACGCGGCAGGCAAGAACAAGGGCATGTTCCGGCGCAATGTGCCGCTCTTCGATGCCGCAGCCTGCACCGGGTGCATGGAATGTACGCTGGCCTGCCCGGACGCTGCGATCCCCAATGGGGTGCACGAACTGCACACGCTGATCTCGACGGCGGTGGGCATGGTCGAGGTGCCCGAGGCACAGCGCGGGGCGATGCGTGAGCACATCTACTCCCTGGCCAACAAGGTGCGTGACATGTATCGCGCGGGAGCGGCCAGCGACGGGTTCGCGGCGGCGGTCGCGGTGGCTGTCGACGAACTGATCCCGGCCACCTCCGGGTCATACCTGCGCCGCAACTATTCGGCGGTCGTGGAATTGCTGCGCGACTTCCCGGTGGCGCAGACCCGCCCCCTTCTTCGATGCGTTGGAGAAGGAATCACCGGGCAGCGGCGGTTTGTACTCGGTCACCATCGACCCATACAAGTGCACCGGCTGCCTGGAATGTGTCGACGTGTGCGGGCCGGGTGCACTGACCGCCGCCGATCAGACCCCTGACATCGAGGACGGCCTGGAATCGAGTCTGGAATTCCTGGCGAAGACCCCCAACACCCCGACCCGGTTCACCGCTGATGCCGTGGTGCCCGGGGGCGACATCAAACGGCTCTTCCTGGACCGGAACAACTACTACTCGGTCACCGGAGGCCACGGCGGCTGCCGGGGTTGCGGTGAGATCACCAGCACCCGCATGATGGTGGCCACCAGCCATGCGTTGGGCGCCAAGCGGCAGGCCGAGCAGCGGATCGCGATCGAGTCGACCGTCGAGCAGCTGCAGAGCCTGCTGGAGGGAATGGGCGACCAACCCACGCCGCGTCGCGAGCGGGTGCGCAGCGCGCTGGCACAACTCGAATCGGGCCTGTACCTGCTGGAGGGCGGCCCAACCGGCAAGGGCCCAGCGACCACCGTGGTCGCCAACTCGACCGGGTGCTCCAGCGTCTACGCCTCGACCATGCCGTACAACGCATTCACTGATCCGTGGGTCAACAGCCTCTTCCAGGATGCCCAGCCGCTGGCCAAGGGCATCTTCGAGGGGCTGGCGAGCCAGACCGTCGACCTGGTGAAGGCACTGCGCACCGCTCGGCTCGAGCTTGCACAGGCCTATGACCCGGCCGTGCACGACCACGAACTTGCGATGCTCGAATGGTCGGACTTCACCGACGACGAGTTGGCGCTGATGCCGACGGTGCTGACCATCGGTGGGGACGGCGCGTCCTATGACATCGGTTTCGGTGCGCTGTCGCGGGTGATCAGTTCTCCGACACCGCTGAAGATCATGGTGCTCGACACCGGGGCCTACTCCAACACAGGTGGGCAGGCATCCACAGCCAGCTACACCGCGCAGGATTCCGATCTGGCCCGCGTGGGGTCGAAGGGTGCCGGCAAACAGGAGCACCGCAAGGAGCTCGGTGTGCTGGCTGCCTTCCACCCCGGCACCTTCGTGGTGGCAACGGCCACCGCGCTCCAGGGCCACTTCCTGCGCAACACCATGAAGATGCTCACCTACAACGACGGCGCCGCGGTGATGGACGTCTACACCCCATGCCAGAGCGAGCATGGCATCGCCGATAACATGTCCAACCAGCGTGGCCGGCTGGCCGTGGAATCACGGATGGCGCCGGTCTTCGTGCACGACCCCCGCAACGGCGAGATGCTGCACGACTGGTTCGACCTGGAGGGCAATCCAGACCCGACGAGCACCTGGACCACGCAGACCCTGGAATACCTGGACGCCGACGGCGCACTGCAGTTGATGGAGACCCCGCTGACACCCGCAGACTTCGCCTACGCCGAGCCGCGCTTCCGCAAGCAGTTCAGCCCCCTGCCGGTCGATGAGGAGCAGATCGGGTTGCCGGTGCACGAGTACATCGAATTGCCCGAGGCGCAGCGTGGTGCCCATGTGCCGTACATCTGGGCCACCGATGCCGCCCAGCGGCTGACCAGGCTGAAGGTGAGCCCCACGATCATCCTGTTGGTCGAGCGGCGCCGCCGCAACTGGCAGTTGCTGCAGTACCTGGCAGGGGTCAACATCGACCAGCTGAGCGCACTGCATGCTGAAGACCTGGCCGCACTCCAGGCCCGCTACGACCAGGCGATGGAGGCCCGGGAGAGCTCGATGGACGAGATCGCCCGTGCCATGAGCGAGCTGGCGGCATCCACCACTGCCCAGCCGGTGACCAGCTTCGGTGGAGGATTCGGCAGCCTGGGCACCGGTGCCCCCACGCCCCAGACGGCACCAGCTGCCCAGCCAGCAGGTCAACCGATAGTGCGGCTCGATCCTGACGACATCGCCCTTTGCACCGACTGCAAGACCTGCTGGCAGGAACTGCCCGAGCTGTTTGAACGCACCAAGGTGATCGTCGATGGTCAGGCCGTCCAGGCCGCCCGGCTCATCCCCGGTGCCCTGGACGGTGTTGAGGTGACCGATGAATTGCGGCAACGCATCGCCAAGGTCATCGCCAACTGTGACGCCGAGATCATCCACTGAGGTGCTGCCATGACCACACACATGCGGGACGAGTTGAACCGCTACCTGAGCGCTTCCCAGGCCCTGGCGCAAACCGCCGAGGAGGTCGAGGAACTGGCCCGCTCCGAGGCGGTCGAAACCTACCGGCAGCAGATGGACCTGCTCGGTCGCCGGTTGCAGACAAATCCACGGGCATTTCGTGAGATGTTCATCGCTGATGGCATGGGTGCGGTAGCTGCCGAATTCCGTCAGTCGGAACTGTCGGCCGAGTTCATCCAGACCCTGTGGGGCAAGCTGCTGGCCGGCAACGATGCCTCGCTGGTGTTGATGCGGTTCGTGTGGAACCTGCCGCTGGGCGGCAAGAGGAAATTCATCAGCGCACTGGACACCCACCTTGCCCACCGCTATCCATTCTTCGAGGGGCTCAGCCGCGGCTGGCCGGCGAACTCGTCCATACCGCCATATGTGCGCGACGCGCAGGCCCGCAGCACCGACTTCGAGTTGGTCAACCAGGGCTACCTGGGCTACCTGGGGCTGGGGTACAGCCAGCGTGAGGTTGACCTGTTCGTGTGGCTGGAGGCATTGCGCGACAAGCAGTGCGCTGACCGGCCCTGCCAGCTCGGTGAGTTGCTGGGTGCCCACCGTGAGCCGAAGGGTGGCTGCCCGGTCGAGGTGGCGATCCCGGACATGATGCGGCTGCTGGGTACCGGGCACTTCCGTGAGGCGATGGACCTCATTGAGTCGATCAACCCGCTACCGAATGTGACTGGACGGGTCTGTCCGCAAGAACTTCAATGCCAGTCGGTGTGTGTGCATTCAGGGCGGCCCATCGAGATCGGGCAACTCGAATGGTTCCTGCCGCAGCGTGAACGGCTGGTCAATCCGGGCGGCAATGTGGAGAAGTACGCCGGCCTGCCCAACCCGTGGCAGGTCGCCACCCGCCCGCCGATCGCGGTGGTCGGGTCGGGTCCGTCAGGGCTGATCAATGCCTTCCTGCTCGCTGCCGAGGGTCACCCGGTCACGGTCTTCGAGGCCTTCCATGAGCTGGGGGGTGTCCTGCGGTACGGGATTCCAGAATTCCGGTTACCCAATAGCCTGATCGATGACGTGGTCGAAAAGATCGAGGCCCTCGGCGGCAAGTTCGTTCGCAACTTCGTGGTCGGCAAGACCGCCACCCTGGCCGAACTCAAGGACGCCGGATTCGCCCACATCTTTGTGGGCTCGGGCGCCGGGCTGCCGCGGTTCATGAATGTGCCCGGCGAGCACCTGCTCAATGTGATGAGCGCCAACGAATTCCTCACCCGGGTAAACCTCATGCAGGGCCACCGCGATGGTTACCAGACACCACTTCCGGCCTGCCGTGGCAAACAGGTGATGGTGGTCGGTGGGGGCAATACAGCCATGGACGCCGCCCGCACTGCCCGCCGGCTTGGTGGGCACGTCACCATCTGCTATCGCCGGACCCGCGACGAGATGCCAGCTCGGGTGGAAGAGCTTGAGCACGCGCTCGAAGAGGGTGTCCGGTTGGCCGCGCTGCGCTCACCCAGCGAATTCATCGGGGATGACCGCACTGGCTTCGTCCGGGCCGCGACGCTGGAAGTCATGGCACTGGGAGAGCCGGATGCATCGGGTCGCCGCCGTCCGGTGGCGACTGGCGAAACCGAGACTGTGGACGCTGACCTGGTGATCATGGCACTGGGCAACTCGGCCAACCCGATCATCCGCGATTCAGAACCCGATCTGATCGTGACCACTGCCGGTGCCCTCGAACTGACCGAGGGCAGCCAGGCCACCTCACTGGACGGGGTCTATCCGGGAGGGGACGCCACCCGCGGCGGGTCAACTGCTGTCAAGGCAGCTGGCGATGGGCAGGCTGCAGCGCGTGAGATCAGGGAGGCCTCATTGCTGCCGGCCGCCGAGATCAGGCACATGGTGTCCACCGCGCGGACGTATTCCGAGACCGCTGCCGCCCGCAATGTCATCACGGGGCGCCGCCAGTTGGGCCCGGCCATCGTGGAGCTCGAGGTCTACGCGCCAGTTATCGCCCGGGCCGCTCAACCGGGGCAATTCGTCCGGGTCCTGGGCGAACCGAAAGGTGAGCTGATTCTGCTCACCCTGGCCGATTGGGATGCCAAGGCTGGCACCATCGTGCTGGTGATCCAGGCCATGGGTACCAGCACCAGGGCGATCAACCAGTTTCAGGTGGGCGACGAACTGGCCGGTATCGCCGGTCCCCTGGGGCAGCCCAGCCAGATCGAACCAGTGCCCGAAGGCCACCCGGTGGTCTTCACCGCTGGCGGGGTCGGGTTGCCGCCGGTCTACCCGATCGCCCGTGAGCACCTGCGCATCGGCAACCATGTGACCCTGATCGCGGGGTTCCGCAACGCCGAGGCGCTGTTCTGGGTGGGCCAGGGCGAACGGGTTGACGGGCTACAGGCCGAGTTCGGTGACCAACTCGATGTGGTTTACACCAGCAACGACGGCTCGTTCGGCAACGAGGGTTTCGTTACCGTGCCACTGAAGGAGATGCTGGAGGCCAACCGGCGAGGCGAGCAACGCCCGATCGCTGCGATCACTACCATCGGCCCGCCGCTGATGATGCGTTCGGTGTCCGACCTGTCGAAGCCATATGGGGTGCCCACCTGGGCCTCACTGAACTCGATCATGGTCGATGCCACCGGCATGTGTGGTGCCTGCATGGTGCCGGTGGTGGTGCGCGGACGGCTGGTACGCAAGCACGCCTGCATCGACGGACCCGAACTGGAGGCGCACTCGATCGACTGGGACAAGTTCCTGCCCAGGTTCAACCTGTTCAAGACACAGGAGGCAGAAAGCCTGCTGAAGTCTGGGCTCTGAGCGGTCCGGACGGGTCCGGCCAGCGGGTCGTCCGCACTTGCTTTGGGCTGTTCAGCGGTGGCCATGGTTGGGGATCAGTAGGCTTTTGGCAACCCGTTTGAACGACTTGTCCAATGGAGGGCAGCATGTCAAAACGCATCATGTGCTTCGGTGATTCCCTGACCTGGGGCTGGATCCCGATGGCCGAGGGGGTGCCGACTGAACGGTACCCATTCCAGACCCGCTGGACCGGCCAGATGATGGCCGCCCTGGGCGATGGCTATGAGGTTGTCGAGGAGGGCCTGAGCGGGCGCACCACCAATGTGGACGACCCCACTGACCCGCGGCTGAACGGTGCGGAGTACCTGCCCTCGGCGCTGGCCACCCACCTGCCGCTCGACCTGGTGATCATCATGGTCGGCACCAACGACACCAAGTCCCACCTGCACCGCACACCGTTCGACATCGCGGCAGGCATGAGCATCCTGCTCGGCCAGATCGCCACCTCGGCCGGCGGTGTCGGCACCTCCTACCCGGCCCCGGCGACCCTGCTGCTGGCCCCACCCCCGGTGGCTGACCGGCCGAATCCGTGGTTCGCTGAACTGTTCGCTGACGGACCCGCCAAGAGCGCTGAGCTTGGCCGGTTGTACAAGGCGTTGGCCGAGTTCATGGGCGTCGGATTCCTTGATGTCGGCCAGTTGATCACCACAGATGGTGTCGACGGTATCCACTGGACGCCGGAGAACAACGAGGTCGTCGGTAAGGCCGTCGCCGAGAAGGTGCGCGAGATCCTCGGCTGAGGCCCTCAGCCGGTTGGCTCCTGGGCACGCAGTATCCACAGTGCCGCCTGGTTGTAAGGGGTGGGGATGCCGTACCGCGCCCCCAGGGCCACTACTCGCCCCGCGAAGGCCTCCACCTCGGTGGCGCGTCCGGCCAGCACGTCCTGGGCCATGGACGTCCAGCCCTGCTCGGGCATCGTGGCCAGCACCCTGCTCCAGGCCTGCCGGCCATCGGTGCCCAGGTCGACCCCGGCGGGCTGGGCAACCGAGACCACCTCGTCCATCAGGGCGAACATCAGTTGGCGGGCATCACCGTCGGGCTGGAATGCCCCGTAAGGGGCGCGCAAGAGCGCCGAGGCCTGGTTGATGCCCACATTCACCATGAACTTCCACCAGATCTGGTAGTCCATGTCGGCCGGGGTCTGCCAGGTCAGCCCCGCCCGGTCCAGGGCCTGCTGGACGCGTCGTACCGCTGGGCCCGGTGATGACGGGTCGTTGCGGGATTCACCAACCAGCAGCCGTCCGGGCTGCCGGAATGAGATCTCGGGGCCGTTGCGTTCGGCGTCCATGCCCAGGGCCACGCACAGCAGTACCTGCCCGGTGCTGAAGCGCTCGGCAATCCGTTCTTCGGAATCGAGTCCGTTCATCACCGAGATGATCAGGGTGTGCGGTGCGATGACGGCCTCGGCCTGGCTGATCGCGTCGTCCAGGTGGCGGTCCTTGACCGCGAAGATGACCAGATCGGCGGGGGAGTGCGGCCCGGCA
>JBMNPP010000126.1:0-8088 GCA_050943675.1 Brooklawnia sp. | reverse complement strand
GTTCGGCAGCAGGGGTGCGGAGGTTGTCGAGACCTGGTTGACGCTCAGTTGGTCGACGATGCGCAAGATTGATCTGGAGCCCGCAAGTTGTGCTGACCCGACCTGTGAGGCCGACCACGGTCTGACCGGCACCGATGTCGCCGAGGACATGGTTATCAGGATGAGCCCGGCAGCCGATGGCGCCGACAACGTGGGACGTCTGGTCGCCTTCGGCACTGCGCTGCAGCAGCGGGTGCGCTGACGTGCCCCAGATCCTGCTTCCTGATTACGGCCGCACCACCCTGGCCGAGGTGCTGCCAGCGATCGCCAGTCACCTGTCGGAAGGGCTTGACGGAGCGATTGACGTGCTCGGCCTGCCGCGCGCCAAACGTTTCGTCATCGCGATGATCGATGGCCTGGGCCACGACCAGTTGGTGGCTACCCGGGCCCGTGCCCCCTACCTTTCGGGGCTGCTGAATGATTCGGCGATCATGCTGACCAGTGCCGTACCAGCAACCACCGCCACCTCACTGACCACGCTTGGCACCGGTGCGGTGCCCGGCCAGCACGGCATCGTGGGCTATTCGTTCCGGGCGATGGGTGAGATCATCAACGCGCTGGCCTGGGATGACCGGCTCGAGCCGGAAACGTTCCAGCCCATCCCCACCTGGTTCCAACGGCTCGTTGCCGCCGGTGTGGCCGTGACAACGGTGTCGCTGGCCAATTTCGGCGGCACGGGCCTGACTCGCGCTGCGTTGCGTGGTCCGCAGTTCCGTGGCCTGGTCGACGAGTTCGATGACGACCAGCGCATTACCCAGGTGGTTGAGGCATCCGGGGCTGGTGAACGTTCGCTCACCTACGTCTACGAGCGTCGCCTCGACCATGCCGGGCATGGTGCAGGCGTTGGTTCCGAGGTGTGGCGGGAAACCCTGGATGGTATTGATGGCTGGCTGGAGCACCTGCGCAGCGCGCTCGACCCGAGCACTTGCCTGATCATCACCGGGGACCACGGCATGGTCGACGTCCCAAGTAATCACCAGATCATCATCGAGGATTCCCCGGGGCTGGCCAGCGGCCTGGGTCTGGTGGGTGGCGAGGGCAGGCTGCGTCAGTTGTATGCAGACCGTCCTGACGAGGTGGCGGCCAGTTGGGCTCGCCGGTTGGGGGAGCGTGCGGTGGTCCGGCAGCGAGCCGAGGCCATCGAGGAGGGCTGGTTCGGCCCGGTGCATCCCCGGATGGCCGATCGGATCGGTGATGTGCTGGTGGCCATGCAGGGCGATTGGGCCGTGATGACCCTGCAGCGGCCAGGTGAACTGACCCTGGTCGGCCAGCACGGTTCAGTCACCTGTGAAGAGATGTGCGTCCCGCTGCTGGTTGACTGCTTCGCCTGAGGCACCTCTCGACCGGTTGCACCGGGCCTGGACGGACGGGTGTTGGGTCTGCGGTACTTACTTGGGTGGCTGGGGGCCGCCGAACATGATCTCATCCCAGGTGGGCACTGACGCGCGCTTGCGTCGCCGAGCCTTGGGTGCTGGTTTGGGTGCCGGCTCGTCCTGCTCAACCAGTGCATCCTGTTGCACCTGTGACCGGTCAGGTTCAGTTGGGGTGGGTTCGGCTCTTGGTCCGGTTGCTGGTTTTTCGGGTGCCGGACGCTCAGGCTCGGGCGCTGTTTGAGGTGTCTCAGGCTCTGGTTCGCGCTGTGGCGCGGGCTTGCTGCGGGCCTGACGCGGTTTACGTGCTGGCCGGGCAGGAGGGGCCTGCGCCGGGGGCGGTGCCTGTTCGGCTGCCGGGGGAGCCTGGTCTGGTTCCGGGGCTGGCACGGGGGCGACGGGTTGGGTCAGTCCGGTGTAGATGCGCACTGAATCCTCATTGAACCCGGCGAGCATGTCGTACAGCACGTCCATGTCGGATTGCGGGTTGGGGATGATGTCGTAGACCCCGTCGACCTGCTCGAGCTCTGGTTCGGAGTAGTCGGAGGGTTCGTTGTCGTCGAGCTCGTCGGGGGCGGCCTGGCGACCAGGCAGTTTTATGATGCGCGCTGAGGGCGCGTCCGGCACGACCGCGGGTGGTTCAGTGTCGTCCTGGAGCACCCGGACGATCGCCAATTCATCATTCAGGTCGACCGTCGGTTCGCTGTCGGGGTCGGCGGGGGGCCGGGCCGGGGTGGGGTGGTCATCGATCAGGTCGCGGGCAGCGGCATCAATGGCGGTAGAGAATCGGGCCCGCTGGTCGAACTCGAAATGGGCCTGCTGTTGTTCATCGGTCTCGGCTGTCCACTTGACCTGGACAGTCCAGCGCCGGTCCTCACCGCGCCAGGCGTCCCAGGTCGCCTGTTCGGGTTCTACGCCCAATATTGCGAGGGCATCGGAGACGACCTCACCCAGGTGACGCTGGGCGGCGACCTCGCCCCGGCGGCGGACCTGGGCCTCTTTGGCCAACACGGTTGCGTACTCCCGCTCGGCAATCACCGGCCCGGCATAAACCTCAATCCGGTCGACCGGGACGCCTGCCGCCTGCGCAACTTCGGCAACGGATTCGCCAGCACGAATCCGAGCCTGAATCTCGCGCGGGGTGAGTCCGCTTTCCATCTACCGGTCTCCTGAAGGGTTGAATACTGGCTCCTGTGACGTAACCTACCCCCGCTGGCCAATGTTCGTCGGGCAGCCGCGCCGGACCATGGCCGTGTCCCTGGTCCCACCCCCGTTGTGACTTGCGGTCCGAGGTATGGTACAACATGCTTCGACGTGTCACGCGGACCGGCCGCGATTGGCAACCGGATTAACCCCAGCTTGGAAGGACACGATGGCAACCGATTACGACGCTCCTCGCAAGACGGATGAGGAAATCGGGGAGGATTCACTCGAAGAGCTCAAGAGTCGCCGTAACGACAAGGCCTCGGGCCAGGTCGATGAGGACGAGGTGGAGGCCGCGGAGGCCTTCGAATTACCTGGTGCTGACCTCTCGCACGAGGAGTTGACTGTGCGCGTCCTGCCCCGGCAGGCAAATGAGTTCACTTGTGCATCCTGCTTCCTGGTGAAGCACAGCAGCCAACTCGCCGAGACGCGGGACGGTCTGCCCTACTGCGTTGACTGCGTGTAGCTCCTGATCAACCGGCTCCGAACCACGGACCCCTGAACAGCGAACAGACGGTGTCGCATCATTGGACACCGTCTGTTCGTTTGTTGATCACTGGAGGAATGATCGGAAGATGCCCACCGGTGTTTGGGGGACGGGGGATGGTGGTCCGTCTTCACCGACCAGCCTGCTCACCAAACATTAAAAGAATATGAACAGCAGATGAGAAATGCTCAACTTTTGTTGTTCGGGCTGATCAGGCCCGGTGAGCGGTCCTGGCTGCATGCTTGGCGTGGTCGCGCTTCGAGCCACCAGACTTGCGGCCAATCGAGGCATAACGGTTGGCCGCGAATCGGCGTACCACGACCTGGGCAACTGCCACGCCCACTGCGCTGGCGGCCACCCACGCGACTGCGGCTGCGGTCGAGGCATCTGGGTCGTCAGGATCAGGCGGCTCCAGGCCAGTGATCTGCTTCCAGCCGCTGCGAATCAACTTTTGCACTGCAAAAGTAGCGATGGCGCCGAGCGCCCCCGCAACGAGTTTGTACTCCATGTTCGAAACTGGATTGTCTTGAGAGCTCACGAGTCACATCCTAGGCGTTGGCGCCCAGGCTGTGTCACCGGGAGCCCGAGCGTCGGGCCTTTTGTCGCGCAGGTTTGGTTGACTGTCGGCGGATCGCTCCCGGAAGACTGATCCACTACCCTTGACCGGATGAACGATGCACTGGCGATCGCCTTGCAGCGGCTGGATGACCGGCTGCCGCTGCCGGCATACGCCCACCCCGGTGATGCCGGAGCCGATTTGTCGACCGCTGTCGACGTGGTGCTCGAGCCTGGCGAACGAGTGGTGGTGCCCACCGGGATCGCGATCGCGTTGCCGCAAGGGTATGCGGCGTTCGTGCATCCACGTTCCGGTTTGGCTGCCCGCAGCGGGCTGACCATCGTGAACGCACCGGGCACCGTGGACGCGGGGTACCGCGGCGAGATCAAGGTTTGCCTGCTCAATACTGATGCGCGCGAGCCGATCACCCTCAAGCGGGGGGACAAGATCGCCCAACTGGTGATCCAGCCAGTGGTGCAGGCGCGATTTGAAGTTGTTGATCAACTGCCCGACAGTGATCGGGGGGCCGGTGGGTACGGATCGACCGGCGGGGTCCGGGCCTGGGCCATGGATGCCGCTGTCACCGACCGGGAAGCTAGGCTGGGCGGGATCGAGGAGAGGGACCAACCGTGATCTTTGGCCGTCGGCGCAAGGCCGCGAAAAACGAGGATGAGCAGCTCATCGACGTCGAAGAGACTGTCGAAGATCTGGACGACCAGGCCGAAGAGGTCGACGAGGCCGAAGAGGGGGAGCCGCTCGACAAATGGGATGCTCTCGATATCAGCCGTGATTGGTGTGAGGACGGCCCGTTCGACATCAGCGAGGTCGACCTGGACGCCGACGATGTTGAGCGGCTGGATTTCGGCTGCCTGGTGCTGACTCCTTTCGAGGGCATGCAGATGCAGTTGCAGGTCGACCAGCGCACCAACAGGGTGCAGGCAGCGTTGGTGATGGCCGGGTCATCAGCCATCGAGATCGCGCTGTTCGCCGCCCCCGCGAACACGAAGATCGCCAGCGATGTGCGCAGGGAGCTGGCCGAGGCCGCGCAGAAGTCTGGCGGCAAGGTCGAGTTCGTTGAGGGCCCGTTCGGCACGGAGGTGCGCCGGGCGGTGCCGGTGACCGACGGCAAGGGCAACAAGGCCATGCACATCTCGCGCACCTGGCTGGCCGAGGGCCCCAAGTGGCTGCTGCGTGGTGTGGTGATGGGTGAGGCCGCCAAGGCGTCCGGCACCGATGGCGTCTCGGAGCTGCTCTACGAATTCTTCAGCAACACGGTGGTGCGTCGCGACGCCCAGCCGCGAGCTCCCAGGGACCTGATTCCGATGACCCTGCCCACTTCGGTGGACCAGGCCGGCAAGGCCGAGGGCGAGGACGAAGCCTGATTCGCCCCCAGACAGATGGATGACGCCATGACGCAGACCTCTGTCGTTGAGTTGGGGCCGATCGCCCACGGCGGTCATTGTGTCGCCCGGCTTGACGGACGCGTTGTCTTCGTGCGGCACGGCCTGCCCGGTGAGCGGGTGCGCGTCCGACTAACCGACACTTCCCGGGACAGGTTCTGGTGGGGCGAGGTTGCCGAAGTGCTCGAGGCATCGCCGGATCGTGTCGTGCCGCCCTGCCCGATAGCTGGCCGCTGTGGGGGCTGCGACTTCCAGCACGTCACCCTGCCGGGTCAACGTCAACTGAAGGCCACCGTCATCGCTGAGCAATTGCAGCGGCTGGCCGGCATCGAGTGGCCTGTGGTCGTTGAGCAGGTGCCCGGGGACGTCGATGGGCTCGGCTGGCGCACCCGGATGCGCTACCTGACCAGGGATGGTCGGGTGGGACTGCGGGCCTGGCGTTCGGACGAACTGGTCGAGTTGCCGGCGGGTGGCTGCCGAATCGCCCATCCGGATGGCCCGTCTGATCTGCTTTCATTTGCTGCTGCGGAAGGTGACCTGCAGGTCACCGTGGCCTCAGATCAGGTAAGTGTGCTCGACGCCGAAGGGGAGCCGCTGGTGGGGCAGCCCGAGGTGCGGCAGCTCGTAGGGCTGCGCGAATTTCGGGTGCGGGCTGATGGGTTTTGGCAGGTGCACCCGGGTGCGGCGCAGGTACTGACGGCTGCGGTGCTGCAGGGTCTGGCTCCAGGGGCGGGGGAGAGCGCGCTGGACCTTTACTGCGGTGTGGGGTTGTTCGCCGGCGTACTGGTTGACGCAGGCTGCCGGGTGCAGGGCGTGGAGTCGAACAGGTCTGCTGTCGACTTGGCGCGAGCGAACGTACCCGAAGCCAGATTCCAGACAGGACGCCTGGAGCGGATCCTGCAGCGACTGCCGGGCAAGACAGATCTGATCGTGCTCGACCCTCCACGCACAGGTGCGCGGGCGGCCGTGGTGAAGCGTCTGGCTGCGATGCAGGCGCGGCGAGTCGCGTATGTGGCCTGTGACCCGGCGGCGTTGGCCCGCGACCTGGCCACGTTCAATGATTGTGGTTATGTGCTGGCCGACCTTCGCGCCTTCGACATCTTCCCCATGACGCACCACGTCGAATGTGTGGCCATCCTGGAGCCCGCCAGTAGCTGACCCTGTTGGGCCAAGGATGGGAAGAATATCGCGCTTGCCACGCAAGTGCATTCTTGGCGACGGCAGAACCGTTGAAGACTAAACCACGATAGGGCCGAAGAAACATTCAAGATATATGCGATTGTTGCGTTTCAAAATGTGTTCCCAGCCGCCGAAGATCAGTTCACAAGCACTGATGCAATGAAGGTGTGCTTCTATGAAGATCCGTGGATACGAAGTGGCCCCGGGACTTCGCTGTGCCGGGGCCTCTTCTGATGTTTAGTGAACCACATATCAGCCTGAATGTGAACCGCATCCAGGCATTCGTGCACAGGCGTGGATCATTGGTTCTGCTCACGCCTGACCAGTCTGTTGAGCGGGCCCAGCCAACCGGTGGATCAACGGTCGCGGATGATTTCGATCTTGACCCGGGCCAGCGCACCCCCGATGGCGACCAGGGCACTGACGACTGGGGCGATGAATATTGCGAGCGCACCACCCGCGAGGCCGGCGGCCATCGGGATGTTGAGTAGCTGCTTGCCCGCAGAGTTGCGGATGATGATGCGGCGGACGCTGGCGTCCTTCATCAAACCCTTCACGGTTTTGACCAGGTTCTCGCCAGCAACTTCGATCTTCTCGGTGAAACTGTTCTTGCCATCGGCACTGTGCTTGTCGTTGACCATGTATCGAACGTACCCCCGGCCGGTGCCCGACCGGTACCGCGCAGGTGTGAATTGGGGAAATTGTCAGGGGTCAAGGGGACTGGGGCTCGGCGTGGGCTCGTGTGTGGAACAGGCAAGGGCGTGGGACGCCCCGCTATTCCTCGTGAGCCGACGGAACTGCGCTATACAGTTTTGGTTCGAGAGCGCAGGATTCGTCGAGCGGCCCTGGAAGCTCAAACAAACCGATCTTGGGGGCCTCAAGCTCAAACACCCTATACAGGTGGAATTGTTCAGGTACTTCACGGCTGAAGTCCAGTTCGTTGCTGGTCACTAGAAACGGGTATTGCTTGGGTTGGCGCGTCGTCTTTACCTCGATGTATTTCTCGTCACCTTGCTGGTCGAAGGAGAGGATGTCGAAACCCAGGCCGTCACCTTGGGTCTGGGAGACGTGCTCGACGCGTTCTGCCAGCGAAGTCTGGCCGCGCTGTCGCAGTCGCTTACGCTCAAGTTGAACAACGGCCAACTCGCCTGCCTTCCCCAAGTCTCGGCGGTACGCCTCGAGCCTCACGAAATCAGTCTTGATGGCGGTGCGCGCGCGATGCTGCCCGGGTGCAATCAACGTCGTCGCTTTCGGCGGCTCTGTGACGTTCCAGACGAAATCGGGGCGTAGCGACACGGGTGTCTCTGCATTGGCCAGCATTTGCGCTTCGATATGACGGTGCTGTTGAAGATACTGTTCGACCACAGGCTCAAGCTTTGCCTGATAGTTGCTGAGCGGAACATAGCCCCGCACGAAATCCCCGGCGGAGAGTTTCATCAAGACCGCGGAGACGTTCTGGTATTTCCGCTCTACTGACCCCTTCGATCTTCCTGTCCGTTCGCGGACCCACTCGTTTTCGCGTACCTTCACATAGGGCGTATTCGTGAGTTGTGCCTCAAACATCCGAAAGTAGCTTTCGACGACAGTCTCAACTTCTGAATCAGTCCAAGGAGTACCCTGTTTTTCGGCCATTCTTTGAGTCTACATTTCGTATTGGTAGCGCTTTGGTGGGGGCCCAGTTCGCAAGCGCCTGGATCACTGAAGCTGCGGCTTTTTCGGAACCGCAGAGCAACCCTCCCTCGCGTAGTGCCAACCTGCCCCGCGCTGTGACCTAGGTGGGAGAATGAATAAAACAACGCACTGTGGTATCTTGACATCAAGATAAATTGACAGGGAGCAGCAGCATGAGTATCG
>JBMNPP010000125.1:0-8137 GCA_050943675.1 Brooklawnia sp. | reverse complement strand
CCGACTCGATCACACGACCAGCCGCCTGCGCCCGATACTCCGCAGTGAACCAACGACGCTTCCTCTGTACTGCCATCTGACACCTCTTCCCGCGAAATCCTGTCATCCCGCTAAACCAGGTGTCCACGAAGTCAGGCTAGGCCCAACCGACCCTCGCTCAGCAAAGGAGATCTCATGAGCCAGTCGGGATCGCAGAATTCTCTATCAACGGGGCTCCTCAGAGAGACCGCGCGTGACGCATACATATATGCGTATCCGTTGGTCCTTTCGTACATCACCACACTCATCGGCACCCAGCGGATGTACACGCCGCGGCAAGAAATCCTGGCGGGGCGCTACGTCTTCCCTCCATTCGTCCGGAGCGACCGCTAACCGCGGGCTTGCGTTGCGGTCCGGTGCCTTGCGGGGCGTCGCCGATGACTGCCGAGCGTTCCTCCGTGATTCGCTGGAATTCCAGGCGAGCCTGTTCAAGCTGGGTCTCGTCCAGCCAAAGGTCGCCACTGTGGGGCACGGCTAACGACTGAGCTCGGTCCTGGCTGCAGCTGACAGTTGACGCAGCGTGTCCATCGCTTCACCAGCGCGATCTACGGGGACCAGTAGATGGTCGTGGTGGTAGCCGGCGATGACGTTGCAGCTGATTCCGGCCTCGGCCAATGCCGTGCTCACTGCAGCCGTCAAACCCACCGCGTGGAGTGAGGAGTGCACTCGAAGTGTGATCCACCCGGCGACGAAGGAATAGGGCAGGTTGGCTCTGTCCGCCGCCTCCTGTGTGACTACCATCGACAGTCCTTCGGGCTCCACAACGGTCGCGAGCGCCTCAATGCCGCCCAAGGATGCGTAGCTGGAAGCGGTGCCGAAAACGAAGCGTCCGGATCTGAGCTCTGGATCCATGCTGGCCAACAGCACCGTCAGGTCGCTTTCTGCAATCACAGACCGATCATGCCATCCGGTCCTCTGTCCGCCTCGCATCAGTCGCGATCCGCACTGAGCCGAGTCACGCACACCGGAAGATTCACGGGACCGCAGGGTTTCTTCCCGGATCCCCCAGAAACGGGCTAGGCTAGAACACCTGTTCGATTCGACTCTCGGGAGGACCTCGCGGTCGGGAAGGAAGCATCATGGGCTCGGACCAGAAGGTCGACACCAGCCAAGTCAGTGTTCGCCCACTGCCACCGGCCACCCTCCGCCACGATGAGGGTCCCCGCTGGGAAATCCAGGCCAGCGGGCAGGTCATTGGCTGGATCGAAACGCACCCGAACAGCGCGGGCCTCAACGTGACCTACCTGGCCACCGGCATCCACCCGCTCACTGGTAGGCCGTACCGGCTTGACGACAGCACGGACTTCGACGAGCGCGTTAACGCTGTCGCCGACTTCTACCGCGACCCCAGGACCCAGCGCTGGCACCCGGGAGAGAACTCTCGTGCGACACGAACGGAAGCACCATCAGCCGCCACCCCGACCCTTGCCCACCCTCAAGCCAACGACTGGACCAACACCCAGCGCCCTGCGTCTCACGATTCACCACCGGTCAGGCAGACAGGCGCGTCTTGAGCTGTTCGCTGAACCCCTCATAGGCCGCCGCGACATCCGCGAGGCTCAACTGTGGCGGCAACTCGTCGATCCGCTGGTGTTCGAGCAGGAAGGACACCGTTGCCCTGACAAGATCCTCATCCGTTGCGGATGGCAACTCCATACTGGCCACCACCTCTGGGTCGATCAGCACTCGGATCTCGACCGGGTCGCCATCCTGTTCACCGCGCACGAAATAGTAGTGATCCTCGCCGGACTCGACCTCGAACTGGTTACTCACGGCACCTCCCTGGACAGGAACGTTTCATCCATTATGCCCCGTCGGCCGACGCAGCGATCTGGACCGGTTGCCGTTGCCTGGTGGTCGCCACCCACTAGGCTGCGGCAGGGACAACGTCGGGAGCTTGAAATGAATGATGCCGAGCGCGCAGCACGCAGTCCACGGCGGCTCCCGGGTTGGCCCGCGGCTGTGGTGGGCGCCTTCGGGCTCATCGTCGTGTCGTGGGTGTGCCTGTCATCATGGGACGCCGTTCGCCACAGTCATCCCGCTTATCCGGTGCTTCTCGCGCTCACAGCGCTCTGCTCGCTGGTGACGCTTGCGCTGGCCCTGGTTCGTCGGCGCAGGGGCCGACGCGGGCGACTGCCCCTTGCCCTGCAGGTCCTCGGGCTGCTGGCCGGCGCCCTGGCTATCGCGGGGATTGGTTGGCTCCGCCCGCTCACGGCGGTGGAGCCGGCGCTGGCCGCGCTCCGCTCGGACGGGGCCGTTGTGGTGCAGGAAACCTTCGACACCATCGTCATCGCACCCCGCGACGGGACCAGGCCGTCCGGGTTGTTCTTCCAGCCCGGCGCCCGGGTGGATGCCCGCGCCTACGCGGCCGTGCTGCGCCCTCTCGCGGAGGACGGCCACACGGTGGTGATAGCCAAGCAGCCGCTCGGCGTCGCATTCCTGGCCATCGGCGCCTTCGACGATGCCCGGGCCGCCCACCCGAACGTGACTTCCTGGGTGCTTGGGGGCCATTCGCTGGGAGGAACCGTGGCCGCCATCCAGGCGGGTGATGGACAGCAGGACAGCACCGCACCTGCGGTCGGACTACTGCTTTACGCCTCGTACCCGGCAACTGACATGAGCTCAGACCTGAGGATTCCAGTCCTTTCGATCGCTGGCACCAACGACGGCCTGGCCACTACAGACGAGATCGAGGCGACCAGAAGCGACCTGCCACCCGGAGCCCGATTCGAGCTCATCGATGGGGCGTCCCATGCCCAGTTCGGGAGCTATGGCCCACAGGCGGGCGACGGTATCCCGACCGTCAGCAACGACGAGGCCCGCGTGCGAATCGCTGACCTCACCCGGGAATTCATCGGCACCATAGTCGAGGGCTGAAGCCCCGCGCATGCGGCTCTGCTGGCAATCACGATCGTCGACTACCCCGCCAGCCATATTTGCCACTGCGTACCGCACCCATTGTGACCAGTCGGCAGCCAGCACCATGTCTTCGTCGTTGATCCCGTGCTTGCGGGAACTGGGATGAATCCTCACGCGGCAAAGGCAGCCAGGGCCCGCCGGATGGCCTCGGATCGGCTCACGTGGTCGCGCTCTGCCACGGCATCAAGGGCGGCGATTTCGTCGGCGGTCAACCGGACGGCGACCACTTGCATCGGTTCGGCGCCGCGTCCCGGACGACCACGGCCACGACGCTTCAGCGACTCGACGTCGTAGCCGGTTTCGGCCTCGTCAACCCACGCCTGGATCTGCTCTTCGTTTGCTTCGGCCTCACCCATGTCCAAATCGTAAACGAAAATCAAGGAGATCGGTAGAGAGCCCCCTACCTTCCATGCGGTCGTTACCCAGGGATGGTGGCGGATGCCACTCCAGGCTCCGCGGTCCTGCTCCAAAAGGAGTCGTAGGGGTCCCCCACTTGCACGGTCAAGCAGGTCAGTGCAGGCTCCCCCATCCGTCGAGGCGGGTAGTCACCCCGCCAGAGGCCGGTTCAAGGCGAACAATCCGCTCTATCCTCGCGTCCGCCTGCGGGGGCGTCCGCAAAGGTGCGACCACCTCGAAAGGTGCAAGAGCAGCCACCAGGCGTTCTCGCCAAGGAACTGCCTGTCGCTCCGAGAACAGGAATCGGGCTCGTTCACGCCTGTCCATTCAGCAACCCCAATCAAGCTGGCCCTGCAGTCAGCAACAATCTACGCCCGCCACTCGCGCTGAGGCCGGACCATCAGACAGGCGCCTTCACCGCCCCACATAGGCTGGGTGAGTGCCTGTCGGGACCATCCACACGATCGGTCATTCAACCAGACCGATCGGGGAGCTCATTGCGCTGCTGCAGGCGAACCAGATCACCCAGCTCGTCGACATCCGCACCGTTCCGCGATCACGCCACAACCCCCAATTCGAGCAGGAGGCACTCGCTGCCTCACTGCGGGATGCAGGCATCACCTACCAGCACCTGAAAGCGCTCGGTGGGTTACGCCCCGCCCGCAAGGAATCGACAAATCACGGCTGGCGCAACCAGTCTTTCCGCAACTACGCCGACTACATGCAGACCGGGGAATTCAGGGAAGGCATCGACGCGCTGCTGGCGATCGCCGAGCAGGGGCGAACGGCGATCATGTGCGCCGAAGCGGTGCCGTGGCGGTGCCACCGCTCACTGGTCGGTGACGCGCTCTTGGCGCGCGGGGTGGAGGTGCTGGACATCATTGCCGGGCCTGAGCCAAGACCGCACAAGCTGACATCCTTCGCAGTAGTGAACGGCCAGGACGTGACTTATCCGGTTGCTCAGGAAGAACTGCCCGGCGGAATAGACAACCGTCCCTGAGTCGACTGAGGCTTGGCTCAGGCCGCCTGCTGCTCGAACTGGCGTTCCAGCTCAGGCATCTGCGCCGCAACCACGTCACTGCCGGCCTGGGGCGTGGGGCCACCGGCCCGCAGCGCCCAGACGGCTGAGACGACGATGAGCACCGCACCAGTCGCGGCCAGTGGGGCGATGTGTTCGCCATAGACCAGCGCACCAAGGAGCATGGCGACCACGACTTCCCAGTAGGACAGGGCCGACAACTCGACGGCACGCAGGTGCTTGCCGGCGATGACCAGCAGCCCCAGCGCAAGGAGCCCGCAGACCACGAAGAAGACCGCGGCCCAGGCCCAGTTGGTGGTGGTCATCCCTGACATGTCGGGGCGGGTGATGGCAACCATCGCGGCGGCACCGAGGCCACCGAAGACGAAGTTCCAGAAATTGCGGACGTCGGCCGGCATGTCGGAGCGGTACCGGTAGCACAGCAACGCTGCACCGTACAGGACGCCCGAGACGGCAGCCAGGATGTCGCCCTGCAGCCGTTGTTCGGTGGGGAATGCCGACGCCGAATCGATGAGTCCGGCGGCGAGCATCATGCCCACGAAGCTGACCGACAACGAGACCAGTTCGGTACCGCTGGGCCGTTCCTTCAGCAGCAGCCAGGCCAGGACCGTGGCAACGACCGGCCCGAGGTAGTGCAGGGCGACAGCGCGGGCCAGGTCGGTGAGCACTGTTGAGGACAGGTAGGTCGCCAGTGACAGCCCCAGGAAGATCCCACCGAGCACGACCGACCAGGACAGGCGTACCTGCCGCAGCATCGGCAGTCTGCGGCTGACGGCCAGGATGACCAGCATGCCGATGGCGCCAACCAGCATCCGCCCGAACGTTAGGGCCGAACCGATGACGGCACCAGACGGGGTGGACAGCCGGCCAAGCACACCGGCCAGCCCCATCAATGATGCCGAGACGATGATCGCGACGATGCCCAGGTTGCGATGCATTGGGGGTGCTGAGCTGGCGGGCGCGGCCAGCGATTTGGGGCGGGTGGGGATGTACGAGAGTTCCTGGGTGGAAAGCGCCAAGACTGCACTCCTCAGGTCAGGCATGCCGGTGACGGCACGCAGAACGGGCATTTCCCCCGCTCTGTCACTTGACCTGAGAGTTGTGGACGAGCAATTGCTCGCATTACACCGTCGGTGAGCCTGGTGGCTGCTTTCCAGAGTGGCCTCGACGCGGCTGTATGGCTGCCTGAGAGTTTCCGGGGAGGTTGCTCCTTTGGTGCCCGCTGTGCGGGTCTCTCCCGCCGCGTGTCGAAAGCCTCTTTAGTTATGTGGCAACAATACCAAAGTTGCCATCCAGGCTGGCCCGGGGTTGCCACCCAGTTGCCATCAAAAGCCCGCCCAGGAGGCCCAGGGGTGATGGGCGCGTGCAGAGAAGGAGGCTTCTACTGGTTTGGGACTGCTGATTTGGGTACTTCCCCAGAGGTGCCGGGCAGCACCACCCAGGATCGTCTTCGGGCTTCAGTGGTCGACCAAGTCAATCCCGACCAGTTTTTAACTAGCTTGTCTAACTACTTGTTTATCTAGCTGCTAGTAAGTATAGTAACTAAACAGAGGAATACGGGCACCAGGCCCAACGACAGCCGGAGCGGGGAAGCAATGAGCGAACGGCCCAACGACTATTGGGGATGGGACCTTGATCAGACTGTCGTGCTGCAAGCCCTCAGGCGCTTCAGAGCCGCTGAGGACAAGATGCGCAGAGAACTCAGCGCTGGCATGCGGATGAACTTGCGGGACGTAGAGGCGCTACAGCACGTCATCGCCGCCGAGATGACCGGGGAACTTGCCTCACCACGCGAGATCGCCGAGCACCTGGGCATTTCGACCGCATCCACCACCAAATTGCTTGATCGCCTAACCGAGTCTGGGCATGTCGAGCGGGTCCCCAACCAGCGGGACCGCCGCTCACTGGCAATCCGCGCCACAACTCACGCCCATGACGAGGTACGCGAGCGGCTCACCGAAATGCATGCCCGGCTGGAGAAGATCGCCCAAGCAGTCCCGGAACACTGTAGGCCCGCAGTGATCGACTTCCTGGCAGCCATGACGAAGGAAATGGAATACATGCAGGCCCTTCCGGCCCTCCGACCCGCCAACCATCCGAAGAATTGGCCCACCACAAACCCACCCCGTGACCCGACCGGTCAGCCACCCCACCCAAAGTCCCTTGCCCGCCGGCGGGCCTAGGCTTGGTGCACAAAATCTGCAATCAACCCGCCGATCGACGCCCGTATGAACCCCAAACATCTAGGACCACATCATGTTTCTTGCCATCAAGGAGATGCTGCGAGCACCGGTGAAATTCACCCTGCTCGGGGTAGCGGTCAGCCTCCTGGTTTTCCTCATCCTCGTCCAGCAGGCCCTGGCAGCTGCGCTGGTGACCTCATTCAATGGCGCCATAACCAACCAGTCGGCCCCGATCCTGGTTTACGCCACGGACGCGTTGCGGTCCCCGCAGGGCAGCATCATCACCCCCGAGATGGCCACCGCCATCGAAGCCGAGGAAACCGTTGCTTCTGCGGCACCGATCGGCCTGCGCACTGTGGTGCTGGAATCAACCGAGAAATCGCCTGATGACGAGGTCAGCGCCACCTTGTGGGGGTACCAGGACGCGGGTGTGGGTGGTCCGAACACCCTGACCAACGGACGACTCCCGGGCTCCCCGCTCGAAGCCGTCGGCTCGGCATCCGACTACTCCCTCGGTGAGGTCGTCAGCATCCCCGTCGACCAGGACGCTGAGGGCCCCTCGGAACTCGAAGTAACCGTGGTTGGTCTGGCAGAGCACATCCAGTTGTCGGTCGGTGCCACCCTGATGCTCGACTGGCAGTCCTGGGAACAACTGGTGACCGCGCTGGAACCGGCAGCCCGGGCCGTCCTGCCGAACATGATGGCTGTCGTGCCGGACGGTGCGCCGCAACTGACCATAGACGCACTCCGTTCGGCCTCCACCGACCTGGACCCCATGACCGCTGAGCAGGCGGCCGACGAGTTCCCCGGCGCCGCGCAGGTGAACACGTCCTTCGGTTTGATCCTCGGGCTGTTCGGCTTCGTGGTGCCCCTGGTGGCCGGGCTGTTCTTCCTGATCATCACCCTGCAGAAATCCCGGTCGCTGACGTTGATGCGCGCGGTCGGTGCCCGCAGTCGGGTGCTGGTCAGCGCACTGGTCTGGCAGGTGCTGGCGATCCTGGGTGGCGGAATCGCTGCCGGGGTGGCCCTGTATGCACTGGCCGGTCTGGTCGAGATCGGCACCCTGCGGATCGCCTTCGACCCGAAGGCCGTCCTGATCTGGACTTCCACCCTGCTGAGCCTGGGGTTGATTGCATCGCTGGGCGCGGTGCGTCGCGTCCTGGCCATCGACCCACTCGCCGCTACCAAGCCCGGAGGCCCCCGATGAGACTCGCACTCAGAGAACTGCGCCGTACCCCAGGACGCTTCCTGGTTGCCACCATCACCATCTCCCTGATCGCGATCCTGCTGATGTTCCTGGGTGCACTGCTGGATGGCCTCATCCAGTTGTCCACTGGGGCCTACCAGGCCCAACGCGCGCAGGTAGTGGTGATGCAGGATAAGGCGCGAGGAGTACTCAGCGCCTCCCAGATCAACGCCGACGAACGAACCGCCATCACCCGGGCCGTGGAACAGGCTGCCGGCGCCCAGAGCGTGGAACCAGCCACCTCATCAGTGGCCGGACCGGCGCTGGGCGGCTATGGCGAGACCGCACTGGGGGCCCGCATCGAGGGCGGCGACG
>JBMNPP010000124.1:0-8345 GCA_050943675.1 Brooklawnia sp. | reverse complement strand
GGCGAGATGCTTGATGCCCTGCTCGCAGTAATGCCTGCCTCGCAGGCCCTGCATCCTGCCGAAGTTGGTGGGCCGCGCCGGGTGGCGATCATCGGCAAACCGAATGTGGGCAAGTCGTCGCTGCTGAACAGGCTGGCCGGGCAGAACAGGGCAGTTGTCTCGGACGTGTCGGGCACCACGGTTGACCCGGTCGACGAACTGGTTGAGATAGGTGGCGAGCCGTTCCGGCTGATCGACACCGCTGGTATCCGGCGCCGCGTCAAGGAGGCGTCAGGTTCGGAGTACTACGCCTGGCTGCGCACCCAGGCCGCCATCGAACGCGCCGAATGCTGCGTCATGGTGATCGATGCCTCCGAAGAGATCTCGGAGCAGGACCTGAAGATCCTGTCCAGTGTCGAAGAGGCCGGGCGCGCCCTGGTGCTCGCCTTCAACAAGTGGGACCTCACCGACGAGGAGCGCCGCCGCTACCTCGAACGCGAAATCGATGGGGACCTGAACGCGTGGACGTGGGCGCCGCGAGCGAACATTTCGGCGCTGACCGGACGCAATGTCGACCGACTGGCCAAGGCGATCGACCTCGCCCTGCTGGGTTGGGAGACCCGGATTTCGACGGGCCAGTTGAACAATTTCCTGGGCCGCGTGGTGGCCGCCCATCCGCACCCGGTGCGCAGCGGCAAGCAACCCCGGATCCTGTTCGCCACCCAGGCCCATGCCGCACCCCCGACTTTCGCGCTGTTCACCTCGGGGCACCTGGAGGCCCAGTACGTGCGCTTCGTTGAGCGTCGGCTACGCGAGGAATTCGGTTTCGAGGGCAGCCCCGTGCACATCCAGGTGCGGGCTCGCGCCAAGCGGAAGGACCGCTAGCCCTGGTACCGGATCCGGGTGCCTAACGGACTGGATGCCAGGCCGCCAGGCGGGCGTCCAGGATCGCATTCGACTCAACCATCGCGGCCTGGTTGGCACCCCAACTGCCGCCCATCTGGTAGCCACCGGCCCAACCCTCCAGCGGCCCGAACAGGTGCCCGGCACCAGCGAAAACGTGCGCCTCGGTACGCCCGGGTGCGAATTGGGCCCAGTATTCCGCGGCCCGTTCAGAGGGCCACATCGCATCGTCATCACCAGCGAACGCCAGCAGGTTGCCGGACAGCATGAACGGGATCCGGGCAGCCTCGGAACGCTGATCGTTGACTGCCGCACTGGCGTACTGCATCCGCAACGGGATCGGGGTATTGGTGAGCATCGCCCAGAACATGCGCGTGGATGATTCGGTTGAGGCGTTGCGGAACGACACATAGGGCACCGGGGCGCCGTGCCAACTCCAGGACGACTGCTCGTGCCGGAAATCAAGCCCCTGCCAGGCGTAGCGGGTGGGGGAGTAGACCACGACGTTGTCGATCTGCGCGTAGCGGGCCTGCAGCACCAGCGCCAACTCTGCGCCCCTGGAAGTACCGATGACGGTCAGCGGACCGTCCGCGGCATTCTCGTCACGCCAGGCCAGTACTTCTTCGAAGAACTCCAGCGGCACCCCGGCCAGCCGGGGCTGCTGGTTCGGTTGCCCGAAATAGAACAGGCTGAGCACCCGGTAACCCTGCGAGGCCAGGCGCACTGCGCGGTTGAAGTCCGGCCCACCCTCCGAGCCGCCCCAGATCACGATCAGGCCCTCACGGGTTTGCGGGCTGGGTGCCAGGTCGAAACCATTGAGGTAATCGCCGTGCAGCCTGGTGATCTTCATACCCGGCTGATCGAGCGAATAGCGTTCGGGATTACCCAGGTCATCCGGGAAGCCGTGCGGGGTGGGGTAGCGGCGACCGTTGACCAGTCTGGCCACCCCTACCGCCGCTGCCGCTGACACTGGAATGGCAACTGCGGTCTTCAGGATGCGCCCTAACCTGGTCATGTGGCCACCCTACTTCTGCACGGCCGCCAAGATGCCGGCTTGGGGCGACCGCTGGGGGTCGGTGGGGTGGGTGGTGGAGGAGCCGCTTGTGGGGGAGCGGTTGGGAGATCATGGGGGCATGGGATCCGTGCGGGGCTGGGCAGGTGTTTCGCGTCTGGCGACTCAGCTGTCGAGCCGGGTTAGCGGTTCCAGAGCAGTTCGGGTAGTGTTTTTCTTCGGATCGAAGTTGGGTCCAGCGGGCTGTAGCGCAGCTTGGTAGCGCACTTGACTGGGGGTCAAGGGGTCGCAGGTTCAAATCCTGTCAGCCCGACCAGGTTAATCACCTAGTCGGAAGTCAGTTCAGACGGTCTGAATTCCGGTTTGCATCTTCTGTGCAGCTCAAGGGTTGTCCCCTCATGACCCAACGAAGGGCTGACATCATGACCACCCAAACCACCACCGCTAGGCGAATCACAAGCACCAGCAGCGAACGGGCCCGCCTCATCGACGAGGTACACCGGCTCACCGGGCAGCTGCACGACCTCGCCAGGACCGAGGCCACCCACCCTGACTCTGGCGACTACGCCCACCCTTTGTTGGCTCAGCGACTGACCCGACGCACAGCCGATGTCGTGGCCCGGGTTCTTGAACTGGATGGCCGGCATACCGTCCTGGGGCACGAACTGGTTACTGCTGATGGTTGTCCCGTGGGCATCTTGGTGAAGATCGAATGGGTTGGCCGCGTGTGTGACTCGCGCTGTGAAGCCAGCGAGTACGTGCTGGCGTCTGCTGAGCGCGCGTGTTGCTGAAGGGGACGCGATCATGAATGCACGTGACAACTCCAGCGACAATCGCGACGCGGCCGCGATCACCGAGGTGACCGACAACGCGGCCGGGCTCTTGTTGGGGGCCCGATCAGTTTCAACGATCCGGGGGCACATCACCCCGTATTTCGGTGAGTATGCCGGCCAATTCGATCTGGACGCGATCGAGGCCGAGTACCGGGAAGCGATCAACGAGGTGCTGCCCGATGGTGTCACGCTCGCGGGTGAGTTCATCTTCCGCAGGGTTGACACTAACCCGGATTGGGACGAGCTCGGGGAGCGGGTTCGGGGGGTCGACTTCGAGGCCATCGTTGCCCGCCACGAGATCCCGCTAGAACCGGGCAGTTGCCCTGCATGCCGTACCGGCCAGTGCAGCAGCCATGGGCCCAGTGAAGACCCGTTGCCGGGGCGCACCACTGTGCAGGCCGACGCAGGGGGTAGCAGATGAGCCAGCGAAGCTGGGTAAACAATCCTGACCGGTGGGCTACCGCCAGGCGGTTGTTCACTGAGTGGTTGACCGAGCACGACTATTCACCGAGCACGACTGACCGGCTCGCCAGGCAGTTGGCGCGGTTCGCCAAGGCCCACCAGCACACGCACCCTTGGGATGTCACCAACACCCAGGTTGAGGTGTGGCTGGCCGGCCTCACGTGCGGGCCCAGCGGCATGTACCAGTACCGGACGATGCTTCGCACGTTCTACGGGTGGGCTCACCGGACAGGGCGGGTGATGGTCAACCCCACTGTGTACGTGTCGGGTTACCGCCGCAAGTATGCGCCCTCGACGTGGGCGGCCTCGGTCAATGAGTGGGCGCGCTGGATGCAGGCCGGGTCGTTGTCTCGGCACACGATCCGGCACCGGGTGAAAGTGGTTACCCAGCTCGCCAACGAACTGCCGGTGGGGTCTCCGTGGGATGTGACTACCCCGGATCTGGCCGAGTGGATGGCTGGGCACGTGTGGGCTCGCGAGTCAGCCCGTGCCGCGCGATCAGCCGTGCGTGCCTTCTACGGGTGGGCGGTCAAGGCCGGCTACCTGGTTGATTCCCCAGCAGTCGATCTGCCACGGGTCAAGGCCACCACCCCATGCCCCAGAGCGGTACCTGAAACCGTGTACCGCGAGGCCCTGGCCGGGGCCACCGGTGATGACGTGTTGATGCTCAGATTGGCTGGCGACCTCGGGTTGAGGCTGTCCGAGATAGCCGGCCTACACTCCCGTGACCTGGTTAACGAGGGGGTGGGCTGGTCGCTGTATGTGCGCGGCAAGGGTGACAAGACCCGCCGCCTACCAATCCCTGACACCCTGGCCCGTGAGCTCCGGGAACGTGAACCGGGTTGGGTGTTCCCCTCACCAGTCAAGCAAGGCCGGCCAGTCTCTCCCGACTATGTGAGTAGGCGGGTCACCAGGCATCTACCGGCCGGGTACACCACCCACAAGCTCAGGCACCGATTCGCCACCCAGGTGTACGCGGTCTCACAAGATCTACTGGCCACCCAGCAGCTGCTGGGTCACCAGTCACCAACCACCACGCAGCGGTACGTGCAACTACCAGATACCACCAGCCGCGCCCTAGTAGAAGCGGTAGCCCGATGAATCCATACAGTGAACCCGACGACCTCCAGCTGCCCGTGCCACCGGCCTGCCCGGCATGGTGCACCCACCCAGTCGGCCACCCCTACGAATCCGTGCAGCCCGGCACCGGGCTGCTCTGGTACTCCCGAGGCCACACCACGCCCATCATCTGCGAGGTCACCACCAGCAGCGGCGAACGGCTGTCGCTCAGCATCACCGCCCAGGAATACATCAACCAGGACAGGCAGACATGCACCGAGCCACCCCGCATAGCACTGTGGACACCTGATGGCATGATCCCGCTAGAACCCGGCTCAGCCCGTGCGCTGGCTGACGCGCTGCACACCGCAGCCAAGCATCTGGGGCACACCCCATAAACCAGCGCTCCCGGCCGGCCCAGCCCGCACCGTAGGCCCGCACGAGGCCTTACCGCACATCATCAACCACGACGACCAGAGCGGCCCACCCAGGGGAACCCCAAACGAAAGCAAACGAAAGTCCCGCACCTAGAAGCCCCTCGAAACGAAAGAAACGAAAGACCCAACCAACACGGCGCTGACAAGGGGTTATGCCGGGGGAGCCGCGGGGGCCGCGGGCTAGCTAGAGGCGCGACCGGGGGGGGGTCGCTGCACCCATCGGTCCGAAAAAAACCGGGACCCCCTTCCGTTTTGCCTCTTGTGGTTCCGAATCGAAAGTCAAACGAAAGTCTCGGTTGGGGGGTCGCTGGTCGGGGGTGAGGTTGGTGGTTCTGTATCGGCCTTGGCCTTGGGGTGGGGGCTGCTTGCGGCAGTGGAGGTGCTCGAGCTGGCCGGTGGTGGGGTTGGCGGTGATGGTGTCGCGGGGTTGCCAGGGCTCTAGGCAGTGGGGGCAGGTGGGGTTGGTGAACTTGTTGTGGCTGGTCATCGGCGGCGCTGCCTGGTGTTATTACCGGCTGGGGTGCCCTGCTGTTCGCCTGGTGCTGGTTGGGGTGTGGTGTGCAGCTGAGTGCGGGCGGTGATGTCGGCGCGTTGTTGGTCGTTGAGTGGTGGCATGCCGAGGCGCTCGCGTGCTTCATCGGTGGTGATCAGCCCGACCTCGTAGGCGGGTTTGAGCCAGGCCATGGTGGCCTCGGGGTCGTCGACGATGGCGCGGGTTGTGTCGAACCTGATTTCGTTGCCTGGGGTTGCCCATCCTGCGGTCAGTACGTCTTCGAAGGTTCGCAGGTGTTCGGCGAGGGTGTCTTGCAGTAGTGCCCTGCCCATCGATGAGGCGGTCTTGTAGTTGAATGATCCGTCGACCACCCCGAGGTAGAACCGGTCCAGGTCGAAGATGTCGGCCACGTCACCTCGTGATGCCTTCTGTGCTTCGATCATTTGCGCGTCTGTTGGTGACCATGACAGTGGTTTGACTTCGGTGCCTGCTGGGAGGATGGCGGGTTCTCGGGTGGGGCCCCCGAACTTGGCTAGCCAGTTAGTCTTTGCGGCTCGGGCTTCTTCCTTGGATAGGTCGGGGTTGCCGATGATGATGGCAACCGATGGCACGGCTGAGTCCTGTAGTAGCCGGGATTCGTAGGCTTGCTGGTCGCTCATCTTGGCCCAGGCGCGCATGTGTTGCTCTAGTACGCCGATGCCGCGCCATGGCTGCCAGGGGTCGAGTCGGCGTTTGAAGTGGCGGATGTGCTGGGGGTTGAGGGCTCTGCCTGCAATCTCGTAATTGGGTTGCCCGGTTCTCGGGTCGAGCCATGTGTTGACCCGTTCGGCGGGTAGCCAGGTCGCGGCCAGTGGCAGCCCCGTGTCCTCGTCATGCACGGTCTCGAGCAGTAGCGCGTTGCCGTGGATCCAGTAATCCCAGCACAGCGCGTTGATGAGGGTTGCGTAGTCGAGGGTGGGGTCGGGCCGCTGCAGCAGGGGTGGGGTTGGTGTGATGCGGTCCTGCCCGTGCCACAGGGTGAGTGGCATCTGGGACATGCGGCCGGCTATCACTCCCATGGCACGGGATACAGCGGGGATCGCTTCGACTACCCGGGCTGTGACCACGCCAGCGCCGGGGATCGCTCCCGTAGCTGGGTCGATGGTTGGCCACAGTTGGCCGCTGGCTGAGGTGCCTGCCCAAGTGTTTAGCGTCATCTTCTGGTTGGTCCCTTCGCACGTGAGCGGCGGCGGTGAGGGTGCGGGGTGTTGGCGTAGCGGGCCAGTGCCGCGGTTATGCCTGGGTCCCGGCGGTCGGGGTTGGTGGCTTCCTCGAGGGCACGCATTCGCGCATAGGATGGGCCGCCCCTGTCCTCCCATGACTTGATGAGTAGCCCGACCTTGACCTGGGCGGTGGTGCGGCTGCCTGCTGCACTCAGTGCCGCTGCCCGGTTGCGGGCGGCCTTGCTGGGGGGTTCGGGTCTCATTCGTGCTGCGACTGTGGCTGAGGCGTGCCTGGGGCGTTGGGAGCGCACCACAACCACTTGGGCGCTGGTGTAGGCGGGGGTTGGGGTCAGGGACACTTCGAGTAGGCGGCCTTGGTGTCGGACGATGCACAGTTGGCCGTGTGGGTCTTCGTAGATGTCATCGTGGCGGGGGTCGGGCATGAACCCGATCGATAGCCCGACCAGTAGCCCTGTGTCGGCTTTACGGGCGGCTTCCTGTGATTCGGGGCTGCTGTCGATGGCCCATGTGCCCCACAGCCCATCGGGGCGGTCATCCCACTTTGTGGTGTGCCCGACGATGGTGTCCAGGCTGGTGTTGTTGTGGAACAGCAGCAGGGGCAGTGCCCTGGCCGTGGCGTTGATGCTGGCGTTGAAGCAGCCTGGTGCGATCATCTCCCGGTAGCCACCAACATCGGTCATCACGTTGTAGGGGCAGGCCAGGCCGTGCAGGGTGGTGTACAGGCCGGTCTTGGTGCGGGTGAGGGTCACCCCGGTGTTGGTGGTCCGCAGTTCGGGCGGCAGCAGTGTGGCTGGCATGCGGGGCATCACAGGTTGATCGCGGCCACGCCATCCGCGGCCCGGATGATCGCCCGGAAGTACCGGAATGCCGACAGCCAGCGGGCCCCAGGCGCAATGTCGTAAGCGGTTGCGGTGCTAAGGCCCCCGGACATGAGTTCGCTGTGGAACACATGTGTGGCGGCCGCCACCCGGAGCACGCCACCACCAACCAGGATGATGGTCCCGATGGGTGCAGCGACTGACACCATGGGGGTGGGGTGGGGGCCCACCTGCCAGGTCGGGGCCACTATGCGGCGAACCTTCGGCCAGTCACCGGGGTGCACGATCAGCATTCCGGCACTGGATTGGGCGGCGGCGGCGGTCGTGCTTTCGGCGGTGTCGATGGCACCCGCCAGGTCGTTCCCGGCCTCGGCTGGGGTACCGGCCGCGGTGAGTAGCAGTTCACCGATGTGTTCCTCAGCTGCCCGGTCAACAGCATCCATGACCAGCTGGTCGAGGTAGGCCGCGCCCTGGTCGTCGGTGAAGTCGATCACCTGGTCAGCTACCGGGATGCTCAGGCCTGCCATGCTCGGTGTCCCGCCGACGTCTTCGACCAGGGTTTCTTGGTCGAGGCTGTAGTCGCTGGCGTCTACCTTGCCGGTGATGTTGGTGGGCAGTCCGGGGACCACGGTCGATAGCTGGTCGAATGCGAGCAGCGGTTCAGCGGACAGCATGAGGGGTGCCGCGTCGAATGGTGAGCCCAGTTCGGGGATTGGGCCGGCACCACCGGTTACGGCGTCGAAGTCGGCCAGTGCACGTTTGACTGCCGGGGCCAGGTTGTTCAGGTTCCCCCGTACTTTCACGATCTGGTCACTGTCCATGCCCCTGGCGCGGGCCTCACGCACCCGGGGGTCCTGGGGCCCGCGGAACGGCCTGCCCTGGTCGTATGCCTGCCTCACGGTGGCCAGGCCGAGGCCGGGGAATATCCGTGCCGAGCTGCGGATCAGGGCAGCGAGGTCTTCCGCTGTTTCGATTGCCACGCGGGCACGGTTGGCCCGTGACAGGTCGTCAATGCCTTGTTCAGCGGCGGCCGCCCACATCGTTTGCAGGCCCTCACGAATACCGTTCACGTCGTTACCCATCTTCTGTGTCCACCCTCTCGATGTCTGCCAGGTGGAGGTACCAC
>JBMNPP010000123.1:0-8367 GCA_050943675.1 Brooklawnia sp. | reverse complement strand
CGTTGACCGGCCGGACCCTGGATGACGTGTTGGCGTGGGTTGCGAACCCGTTGAAGACCACCGTGCCGGAGGAGGTGCTGCGCGGGCATCCGCATGCCGCGCAGTTCTGGCACGGCCTGTTGCACGGCGCCCTGCACGGCGACGACCGGACTGCCGGGAACACGGTGACAACGGTGCAGCAGGCGATGAGCCTGTTCTTCCAGGCCGACATCAGGAACCGCTGCGTCCCGTCTGACGGCAGACCGGCAACCGATGTGGCCGATCTGATCCAGCGGAACGGCACGATCTACCTGCTGGGGCGGGAGGACCCGTACGCGTCCGCGTCGCCGTTGATGACAGCAGTTGCTGAGCATGTATTGGACACCGCGCTGGGGTTGGCGAACCAGTCAAAGTACGGCAGGTTATGCCCGCCGATGGTGTCAGTGTTGGACGAATTGCCCTCCACGGCACCGTTGCCGACGTTGCGGACGAGGATGGCCAACGAACGAGCGTTGGGCTTGACGTTTATCTATGCTGCGCAAACGTGGCGTCAGCTGGCCGCGATATTCGGCGAGCAGGAGGCTCGGGCCCTGTTCGGCTTGACGAACGTGCTGGTGGTGTTCGGCGGCTCGAAGGACGTCGGGTTCAACAAGGAGGTCTCTGATCTGGTCGGCACCGTCCGGATCGCGAGGACCAGCTGGCAGACCGGTGGACCGGGTGGCCGCACGGTGTCGGGTGAGGACATCCCGATCCTGAAACCGGAAGCGATCCGTCAGCTCCCGGAGCGGCAGGCGCTGGTGGTGGCCGAGAACGGTAAACCCATCATCGCGAAACTGAGCAGATGCATCGACGGCAAGTCCGGGAGGCAGCTCCTTGCTGAGCAGGCCGCGGCCCGGAGTCGGCTCGCGGCCGATCAGGCCGCAGCGATCAGCGCAGGAGAGCGGCAATCGGCGGCGCTGGACGAGGCGCGCAGGCTCGGTCTGGCCCGCGACGATGATGCGGCGGTGGCGTGGTGAACGGGGCACTGGTCACCGAGTTCCCCGCCATCGGGCCGGCCATGAGCCACGCCTACCAGGAGTTGTTCAGAGCCGAGCTCGCCAAGTTTGCTGAGGAAGTCCGTGATCTTGGCCCGTTGGAGTTGCTCCCGCGGCCCTGGGACGTCACCACGATCGATGATCCGGACCTTCGATTGGAAGTGTGGGAGTGGTTGGATGAGGTGGTCGGGTGGTTGAACGTCGAGTACATGTGGGACGTCGGTGACCTGATCCCGCCTTGCTGGCCGTCCCACCCGCACTTGGTGCACGAGCTGGGCGTGGTCGCTGACCAGCGCCGCCGGGCCGGGTTCGCATTCACCTCCGACGCCCTGGAGGAGTGGCACCGCTACACCTTGCCGTACTTCATCGACAGGATGCGGAGCCGGTACCGAGGCTTCTGCGAGGAAGGTCATCAGCCAGCGCCCGGGCTGTCGCGTAACCGCCGCTACAGCAGCCCCAATCAGGCCGAAGCACGGCAACGCTTGTACGCCGCTGATGCGGCTGCGGTGTTCGCTGACAGCCAGGATGAGCCGCCGGTCATTGAGCCGACCATCGGACGCCGCAACCGACTCATTGAGGGTGGCCGTGTGGACACCGCTACAGGGGAGATCACCGATTACCCTCACGGATGAGCAGTGGCGTGAACTGTGCCAGCGTCGGGATGCCGGAATCGCTGCCGCTGCCGCGAGCATCCATCCGCAAGCTGCCAACCTGGTGGAGGGCATCAGCCGTCGGGAGCTCGATGCGCTGATCGTCGATGGTCAGGCCGCGCGAAACCGGATGGTCGAGGCCAACCTTGGTCTGGTCCGATCCATCGTCAGCAGTGTTGCCCACGATCACGGGCATCGGGATGACTACATTCAGGAGGGGATGGTCGCCCTGGTCCGCTCGGTCGACCGGTATGACCCAGACAGCGGAGCGTTCGCTCCCTTCGCAGCTCCACGGATTCGTGGTGCGGTGCATAACATGCTCAGCACCGGAGGTGGTGAAGACCATGTCAACTCGCACCAGGCGAGGATGAGGGAACTTGTCCGATCCAGGACCCGGCGTCTCGAAGCCGCGGGCTTGCCCGCTACTCGATCTGATGTCGCCAAGGCACTCGGCCGGACTGAGGAATGGGTCGCTCGTTACGCCAGTTACCGTCCACCGCTAGACCTCAGTGTTGAGGTGACGGACAGCACCAACCAGGAACGTTTCGACGCAATGGACACGGTGCCTTTGAGTAGGTACTTGCGCATGTTGCCCAAGGAGGAGCGTGTCGCGCTTCGGCTGGTCCTCGGCTTCGCCGGACGTGAGCACACGCTGGAGGAGGCTGGCAAGGTCATGGGCGTCTCGATCTCCACCGTGAGTCGTCGAGTCGCCTCAGGTCACCAGCACCTGGAGGAACTGGCTGCCCGTTTCGACCAGCAACTGTTTGAGGGGAAGGCCGCTGGCCGTCCGAATCGGGCTTCGGACAGGGTGCCTGAGGACCATGCTCCAGCGCTTCGCAGGCCGTCGGGCGGAGGCCGGGCTCGCTCCATCCAGTTGTGATGCCCAGCCGGGTTGTCTGACCTGGTGATTGGTGCGATCTTCAGATTGTTGAGTGGGGCGCCCGCAGTGGTTGCAGGAGGAGCCTGTGCTGGTAGAGCAGTCAGACGCGCGCGCTCGGAGTTGTTGCAGTACTTCGCGTACGTCCATCCCTCGTCCAAAGGTGTGGTGTAAACGCTCAGTCGTTCGACCCGCTCCACTCCACACCCAGGAAGGCTTTCACCCACCTACCGAAACAGGCCCAGCAGCACGCGTTTCGACGAAGGGACCCGGGTACCGCATTTAGGCGTGCTCACCGCTTCTATCGGACCGACGCGAGTGAGTCGTACACGATTCCGCCGGTCGCCTCTATCCGCGTGGTTAGGCCCGGGGGTGGCGGCTTGTCCGTCACCAATCCCTGTACTTCGTTCCAGTCGACGACCGCGTGCCGTCCAACCACCCCGTGCTTGGTGGAATCGGCGACTATGAGAACTCTGGTGCTGCGTTCGCAGACGACTGGTTTGGCCTCGGTGTCCTCGAAATCAAAGACTGTGATGCCCGCTTTCGCATCTATCGCCCCGCAGCTGATGAAGGCGGTGTCAAAGCGCATTGACCCGAGGAATTGGACTGTCACAGCTCCGGATGAGGACCATTTTCCCGGGCGTAGTCGCCCTGGTGCGATGATTACCTCGATCCTGGTCGAATCGGCCAGTTCGTTGGCGACCAGGAGGGAATTGGTGACGACTGTGCCTCTGTAGCTGACTGCGAGTTCGCGGGCAATGAACTGCCCTGTGGTGCCAACGTCGACGAAGACGGTGTGGTCCGATCGTGCCAGCAGTGCGGCGATTTCCCCGATCTTGCGTTTGCCCTCAACTGCGGTGGCGAGCCGCACCATGTGCGGTGGTTCCTCTTGCCTTCGATAGCCGGCGATCACGGCACCGCCGTACACGCGTTGGAGTGCCCCCTTGTCCTGCAGCAGCGTGAGATCTCGGCGAATCGTTTCTGTGGAGACATGGAGCGCACGTGCCAGTTCAACTGTGCTGACCGACGCGTCAGCCTTCAATTTGGTGACGATATACCGCTGCCGATCTTGGGACAGCATTATCCTCCCTCCGACCAGCCCAGTGTATTGCCCGCTGAGTAGAGCACTGGGTAGGGAGCCAGAGCCCTACCCAGCGGGCGTGGTCGTCAGCCTGGTGTTGGTGCCAGGGTGACAGAAAGGGTTGGAGCCGAATCGTCAACCCATGGATAGATGTTCTTGGGAAGCCGTTTGAAGGGCATCTTGAATAGGTCCGACAGGGCTGCACCTGGGGTGTCGGCGTCGAATATGCCGCCCGCGAACTTCGTGTAGCCGGCCCTGAACGATGTGTTGGCCTTGACGACAACAAGGTCGTACAGGGTCTGTTCGATGCCGTGCGCACGGTAGAGCTGGGGATCTCCGTTACCGATCATCCACTCACAAACGACGACATCCATCGTGCCAAAGCGCAGGACCGCTGTTCTCCCCATCCGGTTTATGTAGCCCCGCCCGGCGGGTCCTTCCTGGATATAGACACCGTCATGCAGGGACTTGACGTAGCCCTCGGCTTTGATCGAGATGGCAGCAGGGTCCAGCGAACCGCCAAGACTGAACTGGGCCGTGGCACCGACGCCGAGCTCGTGTGCTTCTCGTGCGGCGGCTGGATCATTGACCACTGTGGCGGAGCGCAACTTCGATCCCCGCTCGAGCAGTCTGCGAGCCACCGCCATGCTGTCACCTGGCGACCCGGCATTACAGGAGTCGGCGGCGTCAACCAGAATTGTCGGTTTCGGGCTGGAGGGATCCTCCGCTATATCTATGACCTCGTCGATGCTGAGCTGGTTGACCACGAAGGAGTGTCGTGCCTCATATAGGCGAGTGGCCAGATCGAGGGCCTGCTCAGTGGCAGTGTGTGCGTCGGTTGCGATCGCCACGGCACATGAGTGCGGCTCCGGGATGTCCAGCCAGGGCTGCATTTGATAGATGGTGCAATCGAGCAGCGTCTGGTCGGCCATCAATTGGTCACAGTGGTCCATCAAGTCCTTGAAGGGGCCCTCCAGGCTGTTGTAGGCAGCGGCCGAGACCATCATGGGTATGGGAACCCATGCCATGACGGGGGGAGAAGCGGATGTTAGGGCGCGCAATGCCAACTGTGCGGCCCGCTGTCCTGTCTCGAAGTAGTCAACATGTGGATATGTGTGGTACCCGACCAGAAGATTGGTGTTCTCGATCAGCTCCTTGCTGATGTACCCATGCAGGTCAGTGGCGATTGAGACAACGCACGAACCGCCAACGATCTCCCGGATTCTGCGAGTCAACTCGCCCTCTGGATCGTCAAACTGTGTTGTCATCAGAGCGCCGTGGAATGAGACGACCACTGCTGCCAGTGGCAGGTTCTCGCGTAGAGACTGTTCCAAGCGCTCCCAGTAGTAGTCCATTACCTCTTGTTCTGCGACACCTCCACTCTGGCAGGACATCACCGTTGCAACCACGACCTCTGGGTGCTCGGGTGCGCGGTCCAGCACGTCGAGGATGCCGGCGATTGCGCAAGGCTTCGATCCCCAAGCCTGGCGAGCCTCGTCACCTTCATAGATTCCGCTTTGCGCCCAGAATGCGAGATCGGCGTTGATTGGATTAAAGGAGTTGCTTTCTTGCCGGAACTCCGTGACTAGTATTTTCATTTTTCTGCCTGTCGTCGTCGGGGCATACCTCAGAACCGCCCGTTTAGTTCGTCAAACACCTCACGCAAGGCTGGATGCAGCATCATGTAAACAGAGAACATATGATCGTAAACATCCTTGTTATCCGGGTTCGGGACAAACTCCGCACGTAGCCTCACCGCATCGGCGATGGCATCAGTGTTGTCGAGCCACCCCATGCCCACCGCTGCACAGTAGTAGGCGCCCATGGTCCCGGTGTATCTTGGCGCCTCCGGCACCTGCACCTTCAACTGCAACACGTCGGCCAGCATCTGCATCCAGACATCGCTGACTGCTCCGCCACCGACTACTCGAATATTCTCAAGCTCAGCACCCGTCCGCTGTTGGAACATTTCGAGATTGCGCCGGTGGGTGTAGCAGATACTCTCCATCATCGCGCGGACCATATGCCGACGATCATGGTTCGAAGTCAGGTTGAGGAAGATGCCTTTCGCGTTCTTGGAGAATGGCGGGAGTTCTCCGGTGAGCCAATGGGTCGCGACCAGACCGTCAGAGCCGGCTTGGATCTGGTCAACTTCGTGATTGATGAACGGGAGGAGTTCATTGCCCATGCGCTCCTTTTCTCCGCGGTATACCTGGTCGACGATCCAGTCGAATGCCATACACCCGGTTTGTAGGGCGAACAGGGCGCCCTCATGCGCGTCGTCCAGTGTGAAGTATTGGGGCGCATCAAGGTCGAATCGGTCCCGGATGATGCTGACCAACCAGGATGATGTACCAAAGTAGATGTGCGCGTCGTTCAGGCGTGAACGACCGACTCCCAAGGTGATGGCTACGAGATCTCCGAAGCCGCCGAAGACCTTTGTCCCAGTCGTCATGCCCAACAGTTCGGCTGCTTCGGCAGTCAAGTTCCCGACCAACTCGGTCGCCGGTTTGGAGGGAGCAAACTTGTCCAGGTCTTCCGCGAGCCCGGCCGCGTTGGCAATCCGGCTGTAATACTCCTGCAGCCTGGGGTTTGCGGAATGGATCAAGTCATCGGATGGCTCCGTTAGCCATTCTCCTGTGGCCCGCCACTTGAAGTAGGTGTTCAGACCCATGATTCGCTCGGCCTGCTGCCAGATCTCGGGCTCGTGCTGTTTCACCCACATAAGGCGTGGCCAGAACTCCTGCCCAGTTCCAACGAACTCCCCGAGGGACTCGTTGAGCTGTTGTGCCTGTTCTCCGGCACGGGCATCCATCCAGATGATCGAGTCGCGCAGCACCGTACCGTCGGGCGTCACCGGAATGATGTTCTTCCATGGTGCGACGAAGACTGCAGCGACAACATCTTGGGCAGCGGCCGCGCTCTCGGCCATCACTCGGCGACTGGTCTGGCAGATGGCTTGCCAGATCTGTTCCGGGTCCTGCTCAGCCCATCCGGTTTGCAGTTGCTTCACCGGGTATTCTGCGGCCCCTTCGCGAACGATCTTTCCGTCGCGATCAACCAGGGCCGCCTTCAATGAGGTAGTCCCCACGTCGAAGGTCATTACGTACGAGGTCATTGCGGTCTCCTATGCGATAGCCGGGGCCTTGGTGCGGGCACGGTCACCACTACGGCCTAGGACGATGTTGACGATGACGCCGAGTACTGCTGCTCCCGCAGTGACATACCAAGCCAGGGTCCAACCATGAGATTGCGCCAACGAGGGCACCCAGATCGGGGCAATGATGCCGCCTGCTCCAGCGATCAACAACACCAGGCCAACGCCAGGACCGGCTGCTGCCGAACCCAGCAAGTCGGAAGGCAGGGACAGCCCGGGCCCGTTGGTGGCTGGCCCGCCCCAGCCCGCGATCAGTGCCGCAAGGATGGCCAGTCCGAACCCCAGTGGAGCCAGATGTGGAATCAACGCACAACCGACTGCGCCGACCATGAAGGCAACCCACGAGTTGGTGAAGGTGCGAGCCTTCAACGGCCCCATCGTGCCGACGAGTCGATCAGAAATCCATCCTCCGATTGGAGTGGAGAAAACGGCAATGAAGCCGTTCAAGAAGACAATCGTGCCAACCTGGGCTGAAGTGAATTCAATGGTGAACAGGTATTGAGCCAAGTATGCATACATACCGTAGACGTTGAAAAAGCCACAGAACGTTGCGATACCCAAAAGCCACAGGCGAGGATCGCGGTAGATGCTGGTTGTATCAGCCGATGTGGCAGCCGCACCGTTGGCCGCGGCCTCCTCCTCCAGAGGCGGAGCCTCCCTCACTAGAGCGTAGAAGATGATCACGCCGACCAGCGTGACTGCAGTGATGAGCCAGAAGGTGTTGCGCCAACCCAGGATCGGATTGAGGACGCCCGAAAGATAGCCGCCCAATGCGGAACCCAGCCCGATCGCGCCAAGGAGAATGCCCAACGCCAGTCCACGTTCCTTCGTAGGGAACCAGCTACTGACAATTGCGCTGGTGACGACCACCATGCAGCCCCAACCCTGAACAAAGCGCAGGACCAGAATGATCCAGTAGCTGCTGACGATGGGGATCAGCGCAGACGCGATCAAGAAAGCGATGATGATACCTGTAAAGGTTCTGCGCCATCCAAAAGATGCCACCCACTTGCCGGAAACAAAACTGCCGATGGCGTAACCCGCAATCAGTGACGATGACCCCATCTGGATCATAATCGGGGAAAGATCAAAGTCTCGTGCCAGTTCATTAACCGCAACCGACCAAGATGTCAGCGACATGTAAACGATAGACAACATCAGCGTGCAACCAATCAAGGCGGCGATCTTCCCACCTCTGGATGTGCCTGTGAGTGTCATTTGTCCTCACTTCCTCGTGTGACAGTGGACGTCCCACGCCTGGCAGCAGACGGGTTGATTCTGCGAATTCTTCCCGTCCACCGGCGTGTTCAATACAGGCTCCAATCATGTGGGTTTAGTCTCAAGTCCTGTGGCTTGTTGTGGATTGCAAGGTCTTTTGAACTTAGCTGACTGCATGCGCGACTACGCATTGCTCGCATTCGTGGCGGTGTTGACGGACGCAACCAGGAGCCAAGCGGATCGTTGACTCACGCAGGCGCGACCAAGACCATGGCGATGATCGATCCGGTTGGGCCTAGCCTGACTTCGTGGACACCTGGTTTAGCGGGATGACAGGATTCCGCGGGAAGAGGTGTCAGATGGCAGTACAG
>JBMNPP010000122.1:0-8382 GCA_050943675.1 Brooklawnia sp. | reverse complement strand
CAGGTTGCGCAGGGCCAGTGCGGCAGCCTTCTCGACCAGCGCATCCGAGAAATCACAGGCCTCGCGCGCTACATAGGCCTCGATCGCGTGGGTCAGCACGTCCATACCCGAATCCGCGGTCAGTTTCTGGGGACAACCCACCACCGCCTCGGGGTCGAGGATCGCCAGTTTGGCCACCATGTCCTGCGAGATCAGCGGGATCTTGGCGTGCGTCTTCTCATCGGTGATGACCGCGTACGAGGTGACCTCGGAACCCGAGCCACTGGTCGTCGGGATGATCACCAGGCCAAGCTCGGCACCGTAACCAACGTCGAGAGCAGATTTGTGCATGGCCTTGGCGGTGTCGATCACCGAGCCACCCCCGTAGGCGACGACGACCTCGGGGCGGGTGTTGAGGTACTCGGTCACCCCCTGGGCGACCACCGCGACGGTCGGGTCGGGCCGCACGTCGCAGAAGATGACCGGATCACCCAGGTGCCGGACTACCCTGGCGAACACCTCGGTGGTCGACAGGAACTCATCGGTGACCAGCAGTGTCCTCTTGTCAGCGAACTGGTCGAGTGCCGCGAGGGCGTCCCTGCCCAGCCGCACGGTGGTTCCCAAACGAAATTCCCTCACGGTGTTCCTTCCTGGATGTGCTGTAGCCGGTACTCGCTCGGGGTGAGCCCGACATGCTTCTTGAATGTCCGCGAGAAGTAGTTGACCGGCTGGAAACCCAGCGCGGCGGCGATCCGCATCACCGGACGATCGGTGTGGGCCAGCATCAGCTTGGCCCGCTCCAGCTTCTTGGCCGTCACGTACTGGATATAGGACTCGTCGGTGGCCTGCTTGAATTTGCGCGAGAAATGCGATTCCGACCAGTTCATGTATTCCGCAGCCATTGCGACACTCTGGTACCGCGTCGGATCCTTCTCGATCTCATTCAATAATGTGCCGATCGTGCGTTCTTGCGCCTCAAGGTCCGGTTCAAGCAGATTGTGCAGCCTGACTAGCAGTTGTTCACAATACAGCTGGCATTCATATCTGTTCATCGGCGAGGTTCGCCGGCGCCGGTGCCGGGTGACCTGTTGTGATATTTCGCGGCCATACTGCACTGATTCGGTTGTCGCCAGACCAATCAGCACATCCTCGAACTCTGCCAACTTGGCAGCCTTTATCTTCTGGCTCCAGCGCGGCAGCAGACCATCGAGGTAGTCACTGAGCACCTGCAGGTTGGCAGCGATATTGCGCTGGGTCAGGTTGATCGCGATCACGCGGGGATCCAGTCGCGGCGGTTCGACCGGCACCATCGGAATCAGCGGCAGCGGCTTGGACGCCCCGGCCAACAGGGGGGCCAACTGGTGGCCACCGCCGGGGTGCTGCACCGGTGGCAGGCGCCCCAGGTAGGGGCCGGCGATCGCAGCGACACCTGCCGCCTTGCGGCGCACCAGGGTCTGGTTGGCCAGTCGCACCACTGCGTCAGCGGCGGTGTGCAGCTTCTCGAGGTCGATCACGCTGACCTCTTCAAAGTAGGAGGCCAGTTCACCGGGCACGGCCTGGTCGGTGCCCCGCAATATCTGGTGCAGCTTGTCCTGGTCGCGGCGCAAGAGGACCTGGCCGCACAGGATGGCGCCCAGGAAATCGGTGCCGGCCATGATCGACACCGAGAAATCGACCAGGCCGATGTGGCACTGGTAGACCACCGGGCGTCCCTCGATGGCCGACTGCAGCCCCCCATGGGCATCACACGACATGCAGCGTTGCCGGATCTTCGGATCACGGCGCAGGTACTGGCACAGCGCCGAGAACCCGGACGCCGAGGTGACCGGCGTCCCGATCGCATCGACAGTGATCATGCCCAGCCCGGTGTCCGAGGCGAACTCGTCCTGGATACGTTGCAGCGCGGTGACGTCCACCAGTGAACGCAGATCCATCCCCGCAGCAGCGGCGTCCAGCCTTACGATGCTCGACACAAAACCTCCCGCACTTCGTCAAACCCCTCACCTGTTATGGAATCCACCACCAGCACGGGGGAAGCCCCCTCCCCACTCAGCCGTTGGCGGGCAGCAGCCACCTGTTCAGTAGTGGCCAACGTCGATTTCGTCACCACCCCGAAGACCGGGCACGCGAAGCTCGTGGTGAATCCGGGCGGCATCCGCGTCATCTGGGCGGTGGGGTCGAGCAGCAGCGCGACCGCGTCGACGTCATAGGAAGTGAACTGCAGCGCCCGCCAGTAGAAGCTGCGCTCCAGGTACTCCCCCGGCGAGTCGACGATGCCGTCGTAAACCTCCATCGCCTGGGTCTTGGCGTACTCGATCGGCTGCGCCAGCAGCCGCTGCCGGAAGGTCGACTTGCCGGCTCCGCTCTCCCCGACGAGCAGGATTCTCTTCATTCAGGTCCTCGTGATCTGGGCGGGCGTGAAGCCCAGCGTGTGCTCCAGCACATCGACCACACCACGCAGCGCCGACTCGATGTCGGCCAGCGAGCCGACCAGGATCAGCGAGCCCGAGAACCGGTCAACGAAACCCAGCTCAACCCCCGAAGTCTTGGTTGCCACATCTGCAGCGATGACAGCAGCCTCACTGGGCGTGATGGTCAACACCCCCAGGGCCCCGCGTGCACCAACAGTGAGCCCTACCTTGGTAAACAGCTTGTCATCCGGATTGGCGATCACATGGGCAAGCGTGACCTGTTTACCCGGTACATATTCCTGGATAATGCGTTGTTTGCCAGGTGTGTCGGACAGCATCGGCTCGACCCCCTCAGGTGCTTGATTCAGGCTATGTGACCAACCTCAAGATCACCAGCTTTGATAGCAGAATTGTGTATCAAGCAACGCGATCCGTGTACGCGAATGCAGGCTATCGTCGAAGTTGGGTGACCAATGTTGGCACTTTAAGACGAAGGAGTCCTCATGCAAGAAGCTCTTGGCATGGTCGAAACAAAGGGATTCGTGGGAGCTGTCGAAGCCGCGGATGCCATGGTCAAGTCGGCCAATGTTCAGCTGGTTGGCAGCGAAAAGATCGGTGCCGGCTATGTGACCGTTCTGGTCCGTGGCGATGTCGGTGCGGTCAAGGCAGCCACCGATGCTGGCGCTGCGGCAGCCGACAAGGTCGGTGAACTGGTCAGTGTGCACGTGATCCCGCGCCCGCACACAGATGTCGAGTCCATCCTCCCCAACAACGCGAAGTAGGCCAAGATGTCAGATCAATTGATCAACCAGGTCATGGCTGAGGTCATGAAGAAGATGGGTTCCCAGGACGCCCCAGCGGCCGCCTCGGGTGCCCGCCCTGCTCTCACTGAGTTTGTCGGCGTCAACCCGATCGGTGACACCATCGGTCTGGTCATCGCCAATGTCGATTCCAAGCTGCACGAGCTGATGAACATCGACACCCGGTTCCGCTCGATCGGTATCGTCGGTGCCCGCACCGGTGCTGGCCCGCAGATCTTCGCAGCCGACGAGGCCATCAAGGCCACCAACTGCGAGATCGTCGCCATCGAACTGCCGCGGGACACCAAGGGTGGCGCTGGTCACGGTTCCTTGATCATCTTCGGTGCCGAGGACGTCTCGGATGCCAGGCGCGCCGTCGAGGTGACCCTGGAAGAAGTCGACCGCACCTTCGGCGACGTCTACGGCAACGATGCTGGCCACCTGGAGTTCCAGTACACCGCCCGTGCCTCCTACGCCCTCAACAAGGCGTTCGGTGCCCCGGTCGGCAAGAGCTTCGGCATCACTGTGGGCGCTCCCGCGGCCATCGGTGTCGTAGTGGCTGACACGGCGATCAAGGCCGCGACGATCGACATGATCGGTTACTCGAGCCCGGCAGCCGGCACCAGTTTCACCAACGAGGTGATCTCGACGTTCTCCGGCGACTCCGGCGCAGTCCGCCAGGCCATCATCGCTGCCCGCGAGGTTGGCCGCGAGCTGCTGGGTGCTCTTGGCACCTACCCCGAGTCGACCACCACCCCTTACATCTGAGGACGTGAACCGTGAGATCAAAGAGATTTGAAGTACTGGACGCACGTCCAGTCAATGAGGACGGCTTCGTCCAGGAATGGGCCGAAGTTGGCATGATCGCGATGGACGGGCCCAATGACCCGATGCCATCGATCAAGATCGAGAACGGTGTCGTGACCGAGCTGGACGGCAAGCCCTGCTCCGAGTTCGACATGCTCGACACCTTCATCGCCACCTACGGCATCAACCTGGACCGCGCCGCCGAGGCAATGGCAATCGACTCGTTGCAGTTGGCTCGCATGCTGTGCGATATCAACGTGCCGCGCGCCGAGATCATCCCGTTGACCACGGCGATCACCCCGGCGAAGGCCGCCGAGGTCGTCAGCAAGATGAGCGTCCTCGAGATGATGATGGCCGTCACCAAGCTGCGCGCTCGTGAGCAACCAGCCAACCAGTGCCACGTCACCAACGTGCTCGACCACCCGGTGCAGATCGCAGCCGACGCCGCCGAGGCCGGCATCCGCGGTTTCGCCGAGATGGAGACCACCGTGGCCGTGGCCCGGTACGCACCGCTCAACGCGATCAGCCTGCTGGTCGGCTCGCAGACCGGACGTCCGGGCGCGCTGACCCAGTGCTCGGTTGAAGAGGCCACCGAACTCGAGCTGGGTATGCGCGGTCTGACCGCCTATGCCGAGACCGTTTCGGTGTACGGCACCGAGGACGTCTTCATGGACGGCGACGATACCCCGTGGTCGAAGGCCTTCCTGGCCTCCAGCTACGCCTCGCGCGGACTGAAGATGCGCTTCACCTCGGGCACCGGCTCCGAAGTGCAGATGGGCTTCGCCGAGGGCAAGTCGATGCTCTACCTCGAGTCCCGCTGCCTGTACGTGACCAAGGCTGCCGGCTCCCAGGGCACCCAGAATGGTTCGATCAGCTGCGTCGGCGTTCCGGCCGGCGTACCCAGCGGCATCCGCGCGATCCTCGCTGAGAACCTGATCGCCATGATGCTCGACCTGGAGTGCGCATCTGGTTCCGACCAGACCTTCACGCACTCCGACCTTCGGCGCGTGGCCCGCACCCTGATGCAGTTCGTGCCCGGCACCGACTTCATCTGCTCGGGCTACTCCTCAACCCCGAACTACGACAACATGTTCGCTGGTTCCAACTGGGACGCCGAGGACTACGACGACTGGAACGTCCTGCAGCGTGACCTCAAGGTCGACGGCGGACTGAAGCCGGCCCTCGAAGAGGATGTCGTTGCGATCCGTCGCAAGGCCGCCACTGCACTGCAGGGCGTCTTCAAAGAACTCGGTCTGCCCGAGATCACCGACGAAGAGGTCGAGGCAGCAACCTACGCGCACGGCTCGAAGGACATGCCGCGGCGCAACATGGTCGAGGACATGAAGGCCGCAGCAGAACTCGTCAATCGCGGCGTGACCGGCATGGACGTCGCAATGGCGCTGTCCAGGGCAGGTTTCGAGGATGTCGCCACCGCGCTGTTCAGCCTGCTGAAGAGCAGGACCGCTGGTGACTACCTGCACACGGCCGCCATCTTTGACGAGAACTTCCACGTCAACTCGGCAGTCAACTACCCGAATGGCTACGCGGGTCCGCAGACCGGCTACCAGATGTCGGATGAGCGCTGGGAACAGATCAAGGCCATCCGCCACGCCATCAGCCCGGAAAGCATCTGAGGTGCTCACAATGGATCAAGCAACACTGAAATCGATCATTGAGCAGGTCATCGCCGAGATGGCCACCGAGGGCCAGTCGGCTGCACCAGCAGCACCGGTTTCGCCGACCGCCACTGCATCAGTGGCCGAGGGCGCACCGGCCGAACGCGGCACCGACCCGAAGGAAGTTGTCATCGGGCTCTCGCCGGCATTCAGCTCACAGATCCACGAGACGATCATCAACCTGCCGCATGGCGCAGTGCTCAAGGAAATCTGTGCGGGCATCGAGGAAGAGGGGCTGAAGTACCGCTTCGTCAAGGCCTACAAGACCGCTGATGTCGGCTTCATCGCACACGAGGCCGCCAAGCTGTCCGGCTCGGGTATCGGCATCGGTATCCAGTCCCGCGGCACCACGGTCATCCACCAGAAGGACCTGCCTCCGTTGAGCAACCTCGAGTTGTTCAGCCAGGCCCCGCTGGTCGACCTGGAGACCTTCCGCGCGATCGGTCGCAACGCTGCACAGTACGCCAAGGGACTGTCGCCAGAGCCTGTCCCCGTCCGCAACGACCAGATGGCCCGGCCGAAGTATCAGGCAGTCGCCGCGCTCCTGCACAACAAGGAGACCAAGCTGACTGATCCCCGCAAGAAGACCGTGGCCGTGCAGGTCAGCTACTCCTAGGAAAGTGACATGGACCAAGAACAACTGATTCGCCAGATCATGGCCGAGGTCATGAAGAACCTCGGCGGTGACCAGGTCACCTTCGACAAGAATCCGGCCGGTGGCGCCACGGCGTCCGGTCAGACGATGGGTGTGGCCAACTACCCGCTGGCCGAGAAGCACGCCGACCTGGTCAAGACCAGCAGCGGCAAGACCCTGGACGAGCTCTCCTTCGACAAGGTCAAGAGTGGCCAGCTGAACGCCGGCGACTTCCGGATCTCTGCCGAGACCCTGGAGATGCAGGCCCAGATCGCCACCGATGCCGGCCGCGAGACCCTGGCTCGCAACCTGCGTCGGGCTGCCGAACTGATCGCAGTACCCGATGAGCGGCTGCTGGAGATCTACAACGCGCTGCGCCCGTACCGCTCGACCAAGGAAGAGCTGTACGCGATCGCTGACGAACTGAAGAACAAGTACGGCGCCGAGATCTCGGCAGGCTTCGTCCGCGAAGCGGCTGATGTCTACGACAACCGCGGCCGGCTGCGCGTCGACTAACAAGTAACCAACTGGTAGGGGCATCCGCGATGGGAATGGTGGCAGGCATCGACATCGGCAACGCGTCCACGGAGGTCGCGCTGGCTGAACGTCGCAGTGGCGAACTGGTCTTCCTGGCCAGTGCCACCATTCCCACCACGGGTATCAAGGGCACCAAGGCAAACCTGCCCGGCATCTTCCAGGGGCTCAAGGTCGCCCTGGACCAGGCGGGCCGCCCGCTCGAGGACGTGGAACTGATCCGCGTCAATGAGGCGGCCCCGGTGATCGGTGACGTGGCGATGGAGACCATCACCGAGACGATCATCACCGAATCGACCATGATCGGTCACAACCCGTCCACCCCGGGCGGCCTTGGCATTGGGGTGGGCACCACAATCACTCTGGACGATCTGGCCAGCGCCAGCAACGGCGCGCACTACATCGTGGTCGCCGATCGTTCACACAGCTTCGATGCCGTCGCGCGCGGCATCAACACCGCCGCCAAGCGCGTGCAAATCACCGGTGCGATCCTGCAACTGGACGATGGGGTCCTGGTGCACAACCGCCTGGACAACAAGATCCCGATCGTCGACGAGGTCAAGCTCATCGAGAAGGTACCGCTGGGCATGCTGGCGGCCGTCGAGGTGGCCGAGGTCGGACGCATCGTGGAGACCCTGAGCAATCCATTCGGTATCGCCACATTGTTCGGGCTGGACCCTGAGGACACCAAGCAGGTCGTCCCGCTGGCCCGTTCACTGGTGGGCAACAGGTCTGCCGTGGTCATCAAGACCCCGAAGGGTGACGTCAAGGAACGTCGTATCCCGGCTGGGCGATTGACCTTCAAGGGCGAGACCACGACCCAGGAACTGGACGTCGACCGCGGTGCCGAAGAGATCATGGCGACCAGTGGCAAGGTGCGCAAGATCCTCGACATCACTGGCGAGCCGGGCACCAACGTGGGCGGCATGATGGAGAAGGTCCGCGTCACGATGGGCCAGCTCACCCACCAGGAACCACGCAATATCCAGATCACTGACCTGCTCGCCGTCGACACCCAGGTGCCGCGACAGGTGGCCGGTGGCATCGCTGACGAGTTCTCGATGGAGGCCGCCGTCGGCATCGCTGTCATGGTCAAGGCCGACCGCTTGCAGATGCAGGCCATCGCCGCCGAGATGGCCGCTGAACTGGGCCGACCCGTCGAGGTGGGTGGCGTAGAGGCCGACATGGCCATCCGCGGCGCACTGACCACGCCCGGCGCTGCAGCACCGATCGCCATCCTCGACATGGGCGCCGGGTCCACCGACGCCTCGGTGATGCGCGCTGACGGCACCAGCACCTCGATACACCTGGCCGGGGCCGGCAACATGGTCACGCTGATGATCCAGTCCGAGCTCGGGCTGGAGACCTTCGACGCAGCCGAGGACGTCAAGCGGCACCCACTGGCCAAGGTCGAGACAGTCTTCAACATCAGGCACGAGGACGGCACGGTGCAGTTCTTCGACGAACCGCTGCCCCCGCACGTCTACGCCCGGGTCGTGGTGCTCAAGCCCGACGGCATGGTGCCACTCGACGTCGACCTG
>JBMNPP010000121.1:0-8656 GCA_050943675.1 Brooklawnia sp. | reverse complement strand
CGCTTTCCCGGGCGGCCCAACATGAGCGGCAGGCCCGAGCCAGGGCCCAGGCCCGTGCAGACCAGCTCCGCCGCGAGGCCGAGGCAGCAACGGCCGTACACCAGGGGGCGCAATGGCTGACCAGCCGGGTACAGTTCGCCAAGTCGGTGGCCAGTGCCGAACGCGCTGCCGTGGAGCAGGCGCGCCAGGGCGCAGAGGCCGAGCTGGGGCACTGCCGGGCCACCGCCAGGGCCAGGGCCAGTGAACTCGAGGCGATCGTGGCCGGCGAGCACCGCGACCAGATGAGTCGCATCGAACTGACCATGCGGCTGGAGCAGTTGACCGAGAAGGCCCTGGTCGAACTGGGCATGGAGGCCGAAGTCCTGGTCAACGAATACGGCCCCGACCAACTGGTGCCAGTGCTGACCTGGCCCGACGGCACCCCGGTGGGCCCAGACGATGAGGACCGGCCGGCACCAGTGCCCTATGTCCGCCAGCAGCAGGAGGCCCGGCTGAGGGCCGCCCAGCGCAACCTTGACGCACTGGGCCGGGTCAATCCGCTGGCCCTCGAAGAGTTCGACGCCATGAATGAACGGCACCAGTTCCTGGCCACCCAACTGGACGACCTCAAGAAGACCCGCAAGGACCTGCTCGACATCATCGACGAGGTCGACGGACGCGTCCAGGAGGTCTTCGCTGCCGCCTTCGTCGACGTCCAGCAGACCTTCGCCGAGGTGTTCGCCCGATTGTTCCCGGGCGGTGAGGGTCGCCTGGTGCTGACCGACCCCGACGACATGCTGATCACCGGTATCGAGGTCGAGGCCCGCCCGGCAGGCAAGAAGGTCAAGAGACTGTCGTTGCTGTCCGGCGGCGAGCGTTCACTGGTGGCCGTCGCCTTCCTGCTCAGCCTGTTCATTGCCCGGCCCAGCCCGTTCTACATCCTCGACGAGGTCGAGGCCGCCCTGGATGATGTGAACCTCGGCCGGTTGCTCGAGATCTACACCGAGCTTGGCCGCGAATCACAATTGCTGCTCATCACCCACCAGAAGCGCACCATGGAGATCGCTGATGCGCTCTATGGCATCACAATGCGCGATGACGGCGTTTCGACTGTTATTTCGCAGCGCATGAATGAACGCTGAGCGGCGTGGCGAAGGCCAAATCGGGCGGGGATACACCAAACTGATTTGAACCTTCCACTTCCCATGCCCGGAGGTTCACATGATGGCGCTCTACCTGGTGGTCCTGCTGGCCGTCATCGTGCTCGCGCTGGGTTTGCTGGGGCTGGTTGCCCTGGTCGCAGCAGCCAACCAGGCCGGGGACACCACCCGGCTGACCGGATGGTTGCGCACCGTGCTCGCCCACCTGAACGGTGAGGCCCCACCACCGGCAGCCATCGCCGCGATCTTCGCCCCACTGACCGGTATCGCCGACGCCCGTGCGGCCCGTCGGCGGGCCAGCGCCGCCCCCGAGCCCGAACCGACTGCCGCGGTGAAGCTGCATCGGCCAACCGCGACACCTGCCACCCGGACCGAACCGGTGGCTGTCTCTGTTCCGGCTGACGAGCAGCCAGGCTCGGCCAACGCAGCCTGATCCGGCGTTGTCGGGTCGGTGCCCACTCACGGGTCATGAGCGGGTCAGCGGTGGCACGCAGGTATGCTGACCGGCGTGAACTGGTTCTTCTGGTCAATCATCCTCGGCATCCTGCTGACTGCTGCGGTCGCTGGCGTATCGATCGCAATCGCCAAGCGGCGCAGGGACGCCGAGATCGCCGCTGCCGCGCCCGCTGAGGTTGAGGCGCCAGCCGAGGCCGAGGTCGTTGAGGAGCCGCCGGCACCGGTCGATGAGGGCGATGCCGTCGAGGCCGAGGTCATCGCCGAGCCGGAGGTTGTTGGGCCCCCGGCGGTCGAACTGGAGGAGCCAGAGTCCCCGGCATCCCGGCTGGTGCGGCTGCGTCGCCGGCTCGCGGGCAGCCAGAACGCGCTGGCCCGGGCACTGGCCGACCTGCTGTCCAGTGACCGCATCGATGAGGAAACCTGGGAAGACTTCGAGACCACCCTCATCACCTCCGACCTGGGCGTTGTTCCGACCACCGAACTGGTCGAGGCATTGCGCTCCCGCTTGCGGATCGACGGCATCAACAATCCGGCCCAGGCCAAGCAGGTGCTGCGCGAAGAACTGATCACGCTGACCCAACCAGACCTTGATCGCACGCTGAACCTGGCCCATGAGCCGGGCAGGCCGGCAGTGATACTGGTGGTCGGTGTCAACGGCACCGGCAAGACCACCACCGTCGGCAAGCTCGGGCGCATGCTGATCGCTGAGGACAAGACGGTCATCTTCGGGGCGGCCGATACCTTCCGGGCTGCCGCAGCCGAGCAATTGACCACCTGGGGTGAGCGCGTCGGCGTCGAGACCATCCGCGGCGAAGAGGGCGCCGACCCGGCATCTGTGGCCTTCAACGCCGTCGAGCAGGGTATCGAGGGCGAACTCGACGTGGTACTGGTCGACACCGCTGGCCGACTGCACACCAAGGTCGGCCTGATGGACGAGCTGGGCAAGGTCAAGCGCGTCATCGAGAAGCAGGCACCGGTCAGCGAGGTGCTGCTGGTCATCGATGCCACCACCGGCCAGAACGGTCTGGCGCAGGCCCGCATCTTTGCCGAGGTGGTCGACATCACCGGCATCGTGCTGACCAAGCTCGATGGCTCGGCCAAGGGTGGCATTGTGGTGCAGGTGCAGCGCGAACTGGGTGTCCCGGTCAAGTTCATCGGGCTGGGTGAGGGGGCCGACGACCTGGCCCCATTCGATGCCTCGAACTTCGTGGACGGTCTGCTGGGCGACTGAGCGGGCATCCCCGCTTGCGCACCGGGCAGTCGAGGTGAGCTGTTGGCCGGCCTGTTCGGGCTGGCACGGTATCCTTGGGCCTTGACATTCCACGCACCCTGAGGAAGCCCGTGTTCGAAACCCTGCAAGACCGGCTCGCCACGACGTTCAAATCGCTGCGGAGCAAGGGTCGGCTGACCGATGCCGACATCGACGCAACTGCCCGCGAGATCCGGATCGCGCTGCTCGAGGCCGACGTCAACCTGTCGGTGGTGAAGGAATTCATCGCCCGCATCAAGGAAAAGGCGCACGGTACAGAGCTCTCGAAGGCACTGAACCCGGCCCAGCAGATCGTGAAGATCGTCAATGACGAACTCATCGAGATCCTGGGCGGCCAGACCCGGCTCGTCCGGTTCGCCAAGCAGCCCCCCACCGTGATCATGCTGGCCGGCCTGCAGGGCGCTGGCAAGACGACCCTGGCAGGCAAGTTGGGTGCCCACCTCAAGGAGCAGGGCCATTCGCCAGTGCTGGTGGCAGCCGACCTGCAGCGCCCCAATGCGGTGCAGCAGCTGGAGGTGGTGGCCCAACGCGCCAACGTGGCGGTCTACGCACCCCAACCCGGCAACGGTGTGGGTGACCCGGTCCAGGTTGCCAAGGATTCGCTGGCACACGCCCGGCACCACCTCTATGACGTGGTCATCATCGACACCGCCGGCCGGCTGGGTGTGGACACTGAAATGATGCGCCAGGCGTCGATGATCAAGGCACTGACCAAACCTGACGAGACACTGTTCGTGGTCGACGCCATGATCGGTCAGGACGCCGTCAACACCGCGTTGGCCTTCGAGGAGGGCGTCGGGGTCGACGGGGTCGTGCTGACAAAGCTCGACGGCGATGCCCGCGGTGGTGCTGCCCTGTCGATCGCCAAGGTGATCGGCAAACCCATCATGTTCGCCTCCAACGGCGAGCAACTAACCGACTTCGATGTCTTCCACCCCGACCGGATGGCCAGCCGCATCCTCGGCATGGGCGACATGCTCACCCTCATCGAACAGGCCGAGAAGGCCTTCGATGCCGAGGAATCAGCCAAGGCGGCCGAGAAGTTGCTGGCCGGTCGAGGCCAGTTCGGTCTGGACGACTTCCTGGCCCAGATGCAGCAGATGCGCAAGATGGGCCCACTGAGCAAGGTCTTCGGCATGTTGCCCGGTGCAGGGCAACTGAAGGCGATCAGCGAGATCGACGAGCGCGATGTCGACCGGGTCGAGGCGATCATCTTCTCAATGACCCCTGCCGAACGCGCCGACGTCGGCATCCTGAATGGCTCACGCAGGGCCCGGATCGCCGGGGGTGCCGGGGTTGAGGTGCGTGACGTGAACGACCTGGTCAACCGGTTCGTCGAGGCCCGCAAGCTGATGCAGTCGATGGGCCAGATGATGGGTGCTCCTGGTGGCATGCCGGGTGCAGTCGGTGGGCGTCGCCAGCCGCGACAGCAGGCGAAGAAGGGCAAGGGCGGCAAGCGCTTGTCGGGCAACCCGGCCAAGCGCGCCGCGCAACTGGCAGCGATGAACAATCCGCAGCCCGCCAGTGAGCCCACCGCACCCGCAGTGCCGCAGAGCCAGGCCGAGATGCAGCAGGCGATGGACGAGTTCCAGTTGCCACCCGACCTGCAGCAGATGCTCAACCAGCAGAACAAGGGGCCCCGCTTCTAGGGGAACCGGCCCGTGCGGCCCGACTGAGGGAGGGTTCGGAATGAATGCCTGGCACCTGCATGGTGTCGTCCTGCCCGCTACCGAACCCACCGATCTTTGGGTGGTTGACGACAGGATCAGCCCTGAGCCGGTTCCCGGAGCCCAGACCATAGCCCGCAACGCCTGGATCATGCCGGGCCTGGTCGATGCGCACTGCCATGTCGGCCTGGGGGCCACTGGGGCAGTGGACCGGAGGACCGCCGAGGCGCAGGCCATCACCGACCGTGACTCGGGCGTCCTGCTGATCAGGGACGCCGGGGCACCGATCGACACCCACTGGATCGATGGGCGCGCCGACCTGCCCAGGATCATCCGGGCCGGCCAGCATGTGGCAGTACACAAGCGTTACCTGCGCAATTACGCCGTTGAGATCGCTCCGGAAGACCTGGTCGCCCACGTCGAGCAGCAGGCCCTGGCCGGTGACGGCTGGGTGAAACTGGTGGGGGACTGGATCGACCGCTCGCTTGGCGACCTGGCACCCCTGTGGCCGGCCGACATCGCACGCCAGGCGATCGATCGGGCTCATGAATTGGGTGCCAGGGTCACCGCGCACTGTTTCGCAGAGCAGTCGGTGGCTGAGTTGGTGGTGGCAGGCATCGACTGCATCGAGCATGGCACCGGCATGAGCGATGCAGTGATCGACCAGATGGCTGCCCGTGGCGTCGGGCTGGTTCCGACGATGACCAATCTTGAATACTTCCCGGAATTCGCCGCGGCCGGGCTGGCCAAGTTCCCGACCTATTCGGCGCACATGCTCGACCTGCACGCCCGCCGTTTCGACACGCTCGGGGCCGCTCGGGAGGCCGGCGTACCGATTTATGCGGGTACCGATGCCGGCGGCAGGCTCGGCCACGGCCGGATCGCACAAGAGGCTGACCTGCTCGCCCGGATCGGCGGCAACGAGTTTGCGCTTGGCGCGGTCGGCTGGCGGGCTCGCCAGTGGCTGGGGGCCGAAGTCCTGACCCCGGGTGCCCCGGCCGATCTGGTGGTCTACGATTCCGATCCCAGGGAGCACCTGGAGGTACTGCACCGGCCCAGCCGGATCATGTTGCGCGGCACCCTGATGTCTGGTTGAGACGGGTCGGTGCATTTGGCCACCCCCTGTCGCAGGCTTCGGGTTGACTGCCGGAACGGCTAGGGTGGCCTCGTCCGCCAGTACCCACGTACTGAAGCGCGCACCAGGAGGCGTGATGTCTGGCAACTACTACGGGCAAGCAATGCCCAACCCCCACCAACCGCCAACCAATTACGCCGACCCGCATGCGCAGGCCCCTGCCCAACCACAATGGCCGCAGATGGGTCCGACGCCATCCGGTCTCGTCCCCGCCAGCCAGTACAGCCAACCCGGTGCCCAGTCAGCGGGGCACCCCGGTGCGCTGGCCGGAAGTGGTTACGGCTCGCCGCCGGGCCAGGCGCCCTACCTGGTGCGTATCGGCTCGATGGTGGTCACCCAGACCGAGGTGCATACCCCGGCCGGCAGCATCCCGCTGGACCAGGCGGTCTTCACTTTCCAGGACCAGACCTACACGACCCGCAAGACCCCGACCTGGGCGGTGGTGGCGGCGATCATCGGCTTCTTCATCCTCACCTTCTTCAGCCTGTTCTTCCTGCTCGCCAAGGAGAACCAGACCTCGGGCCAGGTCGTGGTCGGCGTGTACGGCAGCAACGGGGTCACCTGGTCCGAAGCTGCCTATGTCCATGACCTCATGCAGGTGCAGGATTTTGCCTCCCGCATCAACTACGCCAATCAGTTGAGCGCCCGCTGGCAGCGCTGAATCCGGGCCCGGGGCCGGCCAGGGCACAGGTTCATCGCGCGAGATCGGCACATCACCGGTATGGCTGGCCCGCAATGCCTAGGCTGTGGCCAAACCGATGGAAGCGGGCGGTTCGATACGAAACTGTGTGGTGAGTGGTTGCCACTTGGCAGGAGCCTGGATCGCTGGATGATTGAAACCGGGTTCATTTACACAAAGGCGTTAATTGCCTGCTCTTTACCGTTACGCAGCATTGTTGAAGCCGCTCAATTCGTAGCATTGCAACAGGGACGACGAGGTCTTTGTGGGGCCACGATGTCGTCACACTGAAAGGGAGACTCATGGCGGAGAACAAGGGGCTATTAATCGGAATTGACTTCGGGACGGGCAGCTCCAAGGGCGTGCTGACCAGCGTTTCGGGTGAAGTGGTGGCATCAGCCCAGGTGGAGCACCGTACCTCGATGCCCAGGCCGGGCCATGTCGAGCATGATGCCGACGAGGTGTGGTGGGCTGACTTCCTCGAGATCGTGGGCCAGTTGCTGCGTAAGGCTGACGCGCCGATCATCGGCATCACCACCTCGGGTATCGGCCCCTGTAGCGTCTTCTGTGGCGCTGACGGCGTGCCGCTGCGTCCGGCAATCCTCTACGGCGTCGATACCCGCGCCTACAAGGAAGTTGCCGAACTCAACGAGACGCTCGGTTACGACGCTTTGATGGAGAAGTGCGGCAATATCCTCACCTCACAATCGCATGGTCCCAAGCTGCTGTGGACCGCGCGCAATGAGCCGTGGGTCTGGGAGAAGGCCAAGTACTTCTTCATGTCACAGACCTATGTGGCGTTCAAGCTCACTGGTGAATACGTCCTGGACCACCTGTCGGCGTCAATGTTCGACCCGATGTACTCGCCCAGGACGCAGGACTGGATCCCGGAATGGTGTGAGCTGGTGGCACCCGGAATCGACCTGCCGGAGTTGAAGTACACCAATGAGGTCGCGGGCTACATCAGTGCCGAGGGCGCCCGCCTCTCCGGCCTGCCGGAGGGCATCCCGGTCGGTGTGGGCACCACCGACGCCTTCTCCGAGGCCATCAGCGTGGGCGTGAAGGACCCCGGCGACGTGATGCTGATGTACGGCTCGACGATCGTGGCCGACCTGATCGCCGACCAGTTCATGGCTCACCCGAACCTGTGGGCCATCACCGGTACCTACCGTGACACCTTCTGCCTGGCCGGTGGCCTGTCGGCATCGGGTGCATTGACCACTTGGCTGCGCGATGTGATCGGTGGCACCGAGTACGCCATCCTGATCGAAGAGGCCGAAGAGGTCGGCCCGGGCTCCAACGGCCTGCTGGCGCTGCCGTACTTCGCCGGTGAGCGGACCCCGATCAGCGACCCGATGGCTCGCGGTGTGATTGCCGGCCTGACGCTGAGTACCACCCGCGGTGAGCTCTACCGGGCACTGCTCGAGGCGACTGCCTTCGGTACCCGGCACCTGCTGGAGTCGATGGCCGAGGCCGGCGGTGTCGGCAAGCGCTTCGTGGCTGTCGGCGGCGGCACCAAGGGTGGGTTGTGGACCCAGATCATGTCCGACATCTGCAATATCGAGCAGGTGCTGCCGAAGTTCGCCATCGGTGCCAGCTACGGTGATGCACTGATCTCGGCGCAACTGGTCGGTGAGGCTGACACAGCGACCGACTGGATGGATCCGGCCGATGTCGTCAGGCCGAACTCCGACAACAAGCCGATCTACGACGAACTCTTCGGTCGCTACCTCGAGTTGTACCCGGCGACCAAGGACATCGTCCACAACCTGGCGTCGATCCAGCTGGGCAACTGACCCCTGATCATCGGGCCAGCCCGGTTAAGCGAATCCGCCACTGCAGGGCCTCCTGTGGTGGCGGATTCGGCTGTTGGTGGGCGCGATGGCCCGGTTTCGCTGATCCCGGGCTGATCTGGCACAATGGACGCTGCGTCTGGCGTCCAGGTGCCCTCTCATCACTGGCGACGCAGATCACCCGGCTCTGGTTCGCGTGCCCCACACGTGAACGAAAGGCCACCCGTCGCACCGGGGCTACCCCGGGCTTTCGTACAGGAGACCACACCAGTGGCAACCAAGATTCGTCTGAAGCGGCTCGGCAAGATCCGCTCGCCGCACTACCGAGTTGTCGTCATGGATTCCCGCCAGCCGCGGGATGGCCAGGCGATTGAAGAGCTCGGCATCTACCATCCCAAGAACGATCCGTCGGTGATCCGCATCAACTCCGAGCGGGCCCAGTATTGGCTCGGCGTGGGCGCGCAGCCCACTGAGGCCGTCGTCGCCCTGCTCAAGCGCACCGGCGACTGGCAGAAGT
>JBMNPP010000120.1:0-8814 GCA_050943675.1 Brooklawnia sp. | reverse complement strand
TGGCCCGAACGGGCCGGGTGCCATCGCAACCAACGGCCTGCTGCACGCCGAACTGGTCGACCGGCTGACCCTGGTCGACGACGACCTGGAAGAAACCACCGGCATCGTAATGCCGATCCCGCCGCAGGCCTGACACGATGCCCGCCGCACAGCCGACCCATCGCCTGGTGCAACTGAGTGACCTGCACCTGACCGAGGGCAACGCCGCATTGCACGGCGGTATCGACACCCAGGCCCAGCTGGGGTTGGCCGTTGAGCGGCTGGCCGCTAGCGGGCTGAGCTTTGATGCGGTAATCCTCTCGGGCGACCTGACTGATGCCGGCGGCCGCGAGCCATACCAGCGCCTCGCGGGCTGGATCGACCGGATCAGCCAGCGGCTGGGCTGCCCGGTGTTGCCGGGTCTGGGCAACCACGACGTCCGGGCAACCTACAACGAGGTCCTCCACCCGGGGACTGGTCTGGCACCGGTTGACTCGGTCACTGATCTGGCCGGGCTGAGGCTGATCCACCTGGATTCCTCGGTGCCCGGGGCGGGGCACGGCCACCTCGAGGCCGCCCAGCTCGCGTGGCTGGCAGACGTGCTCACCGAGCCGGCCGCGCACGGTTCGATCCTGGTGGTGCACCATCCCCCGATCCCGACGTCCTCACAGGTCATGGCGATGGTCGAGCTGGACAATCCTGACGACCTGGTGCCGGTGCTGACCGGCAGCGATGTGCGGATGATCCTGTCCGGTCACATGCACCACAGCGGCACCTCGTCGCTGGCGGGTATCCCCATCGCGATCGCCAACGGCGTCAGCTACGCCAGCGAGCCACTGTTCGACCACCTCGGCTATCGCGGGCTGACGGCCGGGCAGAGTTTCACGCTGGTCGAGGTGTTCGAGCACCAGGTCGTGACAAAGGTTGTGCCGGTGGCCGAGCACCCCACCCTGCACGAACTCACCGTTGCCGAATTGGCCGCCCAACTCGGCGACACCGAGCAGCGGTCCGGCTGATGCGGCCTCAGATCACCCGGACGCGGATGGTCTCGGGGATTTCTGCCAGCTGGGTGGCCAGGCCGGGTGCTGCCGAGGTGACGTCGGTGACCACATAGCCCACCTCGGAGTTGGTGTTCAACGCCTGGAAGGCGATGTTCGAGTTGTGCTCGCTGAGCACATTGTTGAGTTGGGCCAGCACCCCGGGCACATTGCGGTGGATGTGGATGACGCGGTGGCCCTGCTGGGCGGTCACCTGCACCTGCGGCAGGTTGACACTCATCACCGTCGAGCCACCGTTCATGTAGTCGATCAGCTTGCCTGCAGTGAACCGCCCGATATCGACCTGGGCCTCCAGGGTGGAACCACCCACATGCGGGGTGAGGATCACATTGGGCAGGCCCTGCAGTTCGTTGGCGAACGGGTCACCAGCAGCGCGCGGCTCGGTGGGGAAGACATCGACCGATGCGCCAGCGATGTGGCCCGAGCGGATCGCGGCGGCCAGGGCCGGAATGTCCACCACATGCCCACGCGACAGGTTCAGGAAGAGCGAGCGGGGCCGCATCCTGGCGAACTCTGCCGGGCCGAAGAGGTTCTGGTTCTCGGCCCGGCCATCGACGTGGATGCTGATCGTCTCGCAGGTGGCCAGCAGTTCGTCGAAGGAATCAACCCGGCGGGCGTTGCCCAGCGCCAGTTTGTCGACGACATCGTAGAAGGAGACCCGCATTCCGAAGGACTCTGCGAGCACCGACAGCTGCGAGCCGATATTGCCGTAGCCGACCAGCCCCAGGCTGCGTCCGCGCACCTCGTGCGCCCCGGCGGCCGACTTGTCCCAGTAGCCCTGGTGCATCTGGGAGTTCTTGTCGGTCAGGTGGCGAGCCATCACCACGATCTCGGCCATGGCCAGCTCAACCACGCTGCGGGTGTTGCTGTACGGGGCGTTGAAGCAGGCAATACCGGCGCGAGCAGCGGCGTCCAGATCGATCTGGTTGGTGCCGATGCAGAACGCCCCCACTGCCTGCAGTTCGGCGGCCGATTCGAAGACCTTCTCGGTCAGTTGGGTACGCGAACGGATGCCCAGCAGGCTGACACCGCGCAGGGCATCAATGAGTTCACGCTCACCAAGCGAACCGCGACGGTTCTCGACCTCGTAACCCGCTTCGACGAGTTGTTTGGTGGCCTCCGGATGGATGTTCTCGAGCAACAGGGCTTTCACGTCGCACATTGTATGCCCTGCCACTCGCGGACCCCGACCAAGATCAATCCGGTTGCGGCAACAGAATGACCAGGCAGTTGCTTGCACCTGGTGTAGCGGCAGTTCAGCGCCGGATCACTGGTACCGAGGCCAGCAGTTGGCGGGTGTAGGCCTGCTGCGGGTCGTCGTAGACCTGCTCTACCGGCCCCGCCTCGACGATCCGGCCGGACTGCATGACCACTACGTGATCACACAGGTGCCGCACCACAGTCAGGTCGTGGCTCACGAACAGCAGCGTCAGTCCGTGCTGGTTGACCAGGTCGGTGAGCAGGTTCAGCACCTGGGCACGCACGCTCACGTCAAGGGCGGAGACGGCCTCGTCGGCGATCAGCACCTTCGGTTTGGGGGCCAGCGCCCTGGCGATCGCGATCCGTTGGCGCTGTCCCCCACTGAACTGGTGCGGGTAGCGCCCGGCGGCGTCGGGTTCGAGGCCCACCTGGGTCAGCAGTTTCACAACCCGGGTCTTCGGGTCCGGTCGTTCAAGGCCGTCCCAGATCCGTGATCGCAGCGGTTCTGCGATGATCCCTGCCACCGTCATCCGTGGATCCAGTGACGACCTGGGGTCCTGGAAGACCATCTGGACGCCGCGCCGCAACCAGGCCAGATCGCGCTCGCGGTGCCCGATGATCGACTGGCCCTGGAAACTGATCTCGCCGCTGGTCGGTCGCGAGAGCGCCGCCATCATGCGCACCAGGGTCGACTTGCCCGAACCGGATTCGCCGACGATGCCCAATCGTTGCCCGGCTGGCACGGTGAGGCTGACGTGGTCGACGGCAGTCACCGCCTGCGGCGCCCGGCCATAGACCTTCAGTACGTCATCGACAACGAAGATGGGAGTTTCAGCGGCCATTGGACGCCTTCCCGTTGGGGTCCCAGAAGTCCTCCAGCACTGGCAGCCGTTGCCCCGGTGCAATGCCGGCGAGGTTCGCGGTGGCGATCAGGCCTGCGGTGTACGGGTGCTGCGGGGCATCCAGTACCTGGTCGAGCGGACCCTGCTCGACGATGCGGCCGTCATACATCACCGCCACCCGGTCACACACCTGTGAGACCACGGCCAGGTCATGACTGATGAACAGCAGCGCTGAACCGGCCCGGTCGAGGTTGGCCCGCAATTGTTCCAGCACCCTGGCCTGCACTGTCACATCAAGGGCCGTGGTTGGCTCGTCACAGATCAGCAGGTCGGGGGTGTTGATCAGTGCCATGGCGATCAACACCCGCTGGCGCTGGCCGCCGGACAACTGGTGCGGGAAGCTGTCGGCCACCCGCGTGGTGTCGATGATGCCCACCGCCTCAAGCATCTGGAGCACCCGGGGGCGGGCCTGCCCTGCGGGTGCCCCCTCATGCAGACGCAGTACCTCGGCAACCTGTCGGCCCGTGCGCATGGTGGGGTCGAGTGCGGTCATCGGTTCCTGGAAGACCATGGAGAACTGCTGACCGCGCAGCCTGGAGTAGTCAGAATCTGCCAGCCCGACCAATTGGCGGCCATGCCACTTGATTGAGCCGGTGGTGTGGGCGGTGTCGGACAGCAACCCCATGATCGCCAGTGCAGTCACCGACTTGCCGGAACCGGATTCACCGATCAGCCCCACCCGTTCACCAGTATCGATCTCCAGATCGACGTCACTGATCGCCTGCCGGCGTGACCGGCCGAACCTGACGCTGAGCCCCGAAATCTGCAACATCAAAGATCCAGCTCCCTCAGGGTCGGGTCGAGCACATCACGCAGACCATCACCGAGCAGGTTGAATCCGAGCACCGCGATCGCGATGAACAACCCCGGCCACACAGCCAGGTTCGGGTTCGAGTAGAGGTACGGCTGGGCCTCGTAGATCATCCGGCCCCAGGTGGGTGTGGTGGGCGGCGTGCCCAGGCCCAGGTAGCTCAGGGACGCCTCGGCGAGGATCGCCAGCCCGAAGCTGACCGAGGACTGCACCAGCACCACCGGTGTGATGTTGGGCACCACATGCCGCAAGGCGATACCCCGCCGCCCGATCCCGGCCCCTCGGGCGGCAGTGATGTAGTCCTGGCTCAGCACCTGGAGCGCCGCACCACGAGACACCCGGGCGAATGCCGGGATCGAGGCGGTACCGATCGCGGCCATCGCCGTCGTGGTCGATCCCGACCCGCGCGCCGCAGCAAGAAGGATGGCCAGCAGCAGGGCCGGGAAGGCATAGACGATGTCGGTGCCCCGCATGATCAGCTTGCCCGCAAAGCCACGGTTAAGTGCGGCGGTGATACCCAGCGGGACGCCGAGCAGGGCACCGATGCCGACCGCCACCACACCGACGAGCAGGCAACTGCGGGCCCCGATGAGGATTCGGCTGAAGATGTCCTGACCGAAACCGTCGGTGCCCATCAGGTGTTCGGCGCCCGGCGGCAGCAGGCGGTCGGTTGACACCTGGTTGGGCGGGAACGGCGTCCAGATGATCGATACCAGCGCAGCCGCCACGACCACCATGACCATGGCGGCACCGACCATCAGTGTTGGGTTGCGGTGTCTCATTGGGCAGCCTCGTCGTCGTGACTGCGCAGCCGGGGGTCGATGATCGCGTAGCTGAGGTCGACCAGCAGGTTGATGACCAGTACCAGCCCGACCAGGATCATCACGACCGACTGGACCACCGGCAAGTCACGGGTGGCGACCATCTCGAGCAGGTAGCGTCCCAGGCCGGGTAGCACGAATACGGATTCGACCACGATCGCGCCGACGAACAGGGTTGAGAACTGCAGGCCGAGCACCGTGACGATCTGCAGCGCCGCGTTGCGCATGCCGTGCCGCAGCAGCGCCGGCCAGCGACGCCAACCGATTGAGCGGGCCGTGCGGTAGTAGTCGGTTTGCAGCACCTCGATGAATGCCGAGCGCACATACCTGACCAGGACGGCTGCCTGCACCGTGCCGAGTGTGGCTGCCGGTAGCACCATGTGCGCCAACCAGTCACCGAACGAAACCGAAGGCGAGACATAGCCGTTGGCTGGCAACCAGCGCAGCCTTACCCCGACCAGCAGGCTCAACGCGATGCCGACCACGAAGACCGGGACCGCCATACCGAACTGGCTGAGGCCTGAGATGAACACCCCGTCGACCCGGTGCCTGCGCAGGGCTGCCAGGATGCCCAGCGGCAGGGCCAGCAGGACCGCTGCCAGCATGCCGAAGATGACAAGCCACAACGTCACCCCGAACTTCTCGGCGATCAGTGGGCCGATGGCTGCCCCGCTCAATGCGGACTCGCCCAGGTTGCCGCTCAGCAGCCCGCCCAGCCATTCCAGGTAGCGCAATGGCATTGGCCGATCCAGGCCGAGCTGGGTGCGCATCGAGTCCAGGGCCTCCGGGGTCGCGTTGGGGCCGAGGATCACCCCGGCGAGGTCTCCGGGCAGCAGGTTCAGCAGCGCGAAGACGATCACCGAGGCGACCAGGAGGCTGACCACGAACCATGTGATGCGCCTGGTCAGCAACCTCCAGCCCCCAGCTCTGGGCATTACGCAGGCGGTGCGTTGACGCCGGTCATGTCGAAGCTGAGGCTGGGCGCGTTCTCGTCGACACCCGAGATGCCGGCCTTGGTGACGACCAGCTTCGGCAGCAGCCACAGCCAGTCCGCGGCAGCGTCATCCGAAAGCATCCGAGCGGCCTGCTTCATCAGTTCGATCTGCTCCGCCTCGGTCGGCGCAGCGTCCGCCTGGGCGATCAGTTCGGCGAATTCCGGGTTGTCGTAGTGCCAGTAGTAGTCGGGGTCCGCGAACAGCTCCATGTCACGTGATTCGACGTGCGCGACGATCGTCATGTCGTAGTTCGATTCACGCATCACCTGGTCGATCCAGGTGGCCGGGAACTCCAACTCTTCGACGGTGACAGTGATACCCACCTCACCGAGCTGGCTGGCGATATAGCTCGCCGCACCCGGTGCGTAGGGCAGGGTCGGGATCCGCAGGCGCAGCGTGATCGGCCCGACGTTGGCCTCCTCGAGCAGCTCGCGTGCCCGGTCCGGGTTATAGGGGTACTGCTGTGAGAGGTCTTCGTACCAGGGGTCGGTGGGCGGCACCATCGAGCCGATCAGCGGGCCCTTGCCACCCCACACCGAGTCACGCAGGCCCTCGCGGTCGATCGCATGGTTGATCGCCTGCCGCACCTGCAGGTTCTGCAGGACCTCGGTTTGGTGGTTGAACCCCAGCACGACCTCACCGGTGGTCACGCCCTCGAGGATCGTGAAACGCTCATCCTCGAACTGGTCAAGGGCCTGCGGGGCCGCGACATTCGTCACGATGTCGAGCTGGCCGGCAAGCATCGCATTGTTCATGGCGTTCGCATCGGCGTAGTACTTGAATGTCACGCCGCCGAGCTTGGTCGGGGTGCCCCAGTAGGAATCGTTTCGGGTCAGCACCACCGAGTCACCCTGCACCCAGTCGGACACCACGAATGGGCCGGAACCGGCCGGGGTGGCGGCGATGTCGGCAATGCCAGCCGGGTCATAGATGATGCCTGCGGTCTGGGCCATCGAGTACAGCCAGGCGTGCGAGGGCCGCTTGAGCTCGAACTCGACGGTGTTCGCGTCGACTGCGGTGACAGTCTCGATCGGCTCCATCCGTGACTTCAGCACGGGCAGCACATCAGGATCCTCGATGATTCGCTCGATCGAGGCGACAACGGTCTCGGCGGTCACCTGGGTGCCGCTGGCGAACCTTGCCTGCGGCCGCAGCTCGAAGGTGTAGGTCTGCGCGTCCGGGCTGACGGCCCACTCATTGGCCAGCAGCGGCTGCAGGTTGCCGTCGCCGTCAATCTTGAGCAGGGTCTCGTAGACGTTGTAGAGCAGCACCTCGGGGATGGCTGCTGCGTCATTGGTCGATGGATCCAGAGAGTTGGGGCCGACGGACGCGCCCACGATGAGCTGACGATCCTGCGGGGTCTCAGTTGTCTGACCGCAACTGCCCAACACAAGTGAAATTATGATCGCCAGGACGGCCAACCACTTCCGCGAACCACTGGTAATCATGCGCGCTCCTCGGACGACGCGAAGTTGAACGTTTCGAGTCTAGTCATGGAACACCAACCCCCTGCCCGTGATCATCCGGCGAGCCGCCCCGGTCATCCACGGGATCGCCCCGTGGACAGGCGCTCCGGACACGCGATTTGGACAGTTCCAATCGGTCAGCTATAGTTCTTCATTGCGCCGCGGGGTGGAGCAGCTCGGTAGCTCGCTGGGCTCATAACCCAGAGGTCGAGGGTTCAAATCCCTCCCCCGCTACGAATGAAGGCCCTTTGACTAGCAGAAATGCTGGTCAAGGGGCCTTTTGCTCACCTCAGCAATCCATCATCCTCTGCCTGAGCGAGCGCCCCAACCATGCGGGCCATCAGTCCACCCGGTCTTCGCGATCCCGCAAAGGACCGTCCGAACGGCTTGGGCGAGTTTCTCTTCGCGGATCGAATCGGAGGACAGCAGCTCCAGAAGCCCCGTGGCCGCCTCGTCGGGCGGCAGTACTACTGATGGCCGAGCAGTTCCTGGCAGCTTTCCATGGCCTGTGGGTGGTGGCCGTTGATCCGATTGATTCCCTAGGCTGTGGGCGCAACCCAAGAACCGCGCACTCGCGCATTCAAACAGATCTAGCGGCCCCGACTCGGCGATCTCCGGCGCTGGGAAGGACGAGATAGCGATGGACAAAGCCACCCTGGGACAGGCACTCATCCGCGACGGCATCGACCCCACGGCCTACTCGCTTGAGGGTGGGCTGCCCAGCGAATGCTATGTGCTGGAGCAGCGTGGCCATCGCTGGTACGTGTTCTATTCCGAACGTGGCCAGCGCACTGGGGAACGCGAGTTCGACACTGAATCAGCCGCGTGCGCACACCTGTACGACGTGCTGGTGGAGGCCGTGGGCAGGAAACAACGCCCCTGACGGTGGTGTTGGCCGTCCACCAAGGGGCTTGGCGGACACCGATGGTGAGCCTGGTGTGAACAGTTGGATACCATGCAAGCCATGCCGCAACACCTGGATTTACACTATGCCGTCGACGATTCCCGGCTCGACAACGGGTTGCGGGTGCTGGTCAACCCGGATCCGCAGGCGCCGGGAGTCGCTGTGAACCTTTGGTACCGGGTGGGTTCGGCTGATGAACCAGAAGGTGCCACCGGATTCGCGCACCTCTTCGAGCACCTGATGTTCGCCGGCTCGGCGAATGTGGCCAGCGGTGAGCACCTGGCCACCGTGCAGGCCGTCGGTGGGTCGGCCAATGCCACCACCAGTTTCGACCGCACCAACTACTTCGAGACGCTCGGGCCGGAGGCTCTGGAACTGGCTCTGTGGCTCGAGGCCGACCGGATGGCCAGCCTCAACGTCGACCAGGTGAATCTGGACACCCAGCGCGAGGTCGTGAAGGAAGAGAAGCGGCAACGCTACGACAACGTGCCCTATGGCGACATGCTCGAACTGCTCCTGCAACTCAATTTCCCCGCCGGGCACCCCTATGACCATCCCGCGATCGGCTCGATGGCCGACCTGGATGCAGCCACCCTGGCCGATGTGCAGCAGTTCTACCAGCGCTGGTATCAGCCTTCCGGGGCGGTGCTCACCCTGTCGGGCCCGATCGAGATCGGG
>JBMNPP010000119.1:0-8874 GCA_050943675.1 Brooklawnia sp. | reverse complement strand
ACCCGGTGCGCAAGGTGTCGATCATCCCGCGCGGCCGGGCCCTGGGCGTCACCCTGTCGACGCCGGAAAACGACCGCTACGGCTACGACGAGGCCTACCTGCGCGGACGCATCATCGGCGCGCTGGGTGGCATGGCCGCCGAGGACACCGTGTACGGCGTGATCACCACCGGTGCGGAATCCGATCTGGAGACCTCGACTTCGATTGCCCGCCAGATGGTGGGCCGGTGGGGCATGTCGGAGGCGATTGGCCCGCTGCAGATCTACCCGCAGGAGGGCAGCCCGCAGGACCAGGGCTTCTCTGACGAGTTGCTGGCTCGCGCCGACGATGAGGCCCGCCGGATCGTGGACGAGTGTTACAGCCAGGCCAAGCAGCTGCTTTTGACCAATCGTGAGCGGCTGGACGGCATCGTCGATGCGCTGATGGAGCACGAAACCCTCGACCAGGCCCAGGTCTATGCTGCGGCCGGTGTAATGCCGGGCCAGGCACCCAACGACATGGTGAGCGCCTGACCCAGACAGTTGGCGGCTGCCCGGATCTGCCCTCTGGGCCTCCTGGGCAGCCGCCCATTTGCGTTGTTTGGGCGGGTGAATAGTGCTTGTGTTGAGCCCATCCTGCCCACCCAAGTGGCCAATGGGGTGCCCACAACGGCACAATGGGATTCATGCCAATGATGCCAACCGGATCTGCTGCCGTCCATGCGCTCACCGAGGAAGCCATTTCACTGGCGAACCGGTGGCTGGCCCAGGCGAGGCAGGAAGAAACCCCCTCCGAGCGGGCCACCACCCAGACGCTGGCCCGCATGTTGCGTGATGAGCAGGGCCTGGCCCTGGCGGTGAAATTCGTCGACGAGGTTGCCCGGCCTGAGGACAGTTGGGTTGCGGCCAAGGTGCTGTCGAAGCTGACCGCCCGGCAGGCCTCCTTCCTGCAGCCATTCGATCGGCTGCTGCTGGCGATCGGGTCGAAGGTCGCACCGCTCGCCCCGCCGGTGGTCGTCCCGCTTGCCCGCTGGCGGCTCCGCCAGATCGTGGGGCACCTGGTGGCCGACGCCAATGACCCCGCACTGAAGAACCACCTGGCCAGCGCCCGGGCCGACGGCTACGAACTCAACATCAACCTGCTGGGTGAGGCCGTCCTGGGCGAGCAGGAGGCCGCTTCACGTACCGAGCGCACCCGCGCGCTGCTCGACCGCGACGACATCGACTACGTGTCGATCAAGGTCTCATCCCTGGTCAGCCAGATCACCACCTGGGACACCGAGGGCACCGTGGTCCGGGTACTCGACCGGCTGCGCCCACTGTTCCAGACCGCCGTGCAGCGCACCCCCAAGGCGTTCGTCAACCTTGACATGGAGGAATACCGTGACCTTGACCTCACCATCGAGGTATTCAAGAGGCTGCTGAACGAACCCGAATTCCACCAGCTCCAGGTCGGCATCGTGTTGCAGGCCTACCTGCCGGACGCCATGGGCGCCCTGGATCGGTTGCTCGAGTTCGCACGAGAGCGTCGCGACGCCGGTCACGCTGATTTCAAGATCCGGGTGGTTAAGGGCGCGAACCTGGCCATGGAGGGAGTGGACGCCGAGGTGCATGGCTGGGCGCAGGCCCCCTACACCACCAAGGAGGACGTCGACGCCAACTACCTGCGCTTCGTTGAGCGCGTATTGCGGCCAGACGCGATGGAACTGATCCGGCTTGGGGTGGCAAGCCACAACCTGTACGACGTGGCGATGGCACACCTGCTCGCCACGCAGCGGGGTGTCAGCGACCGGGTCGACGTCGAGATGCTGCAGGGCATGGCCCCGGCGATCTCGCGGGTGGTCAAGGCCGACGTTGGTTCGGTGCTGCTGTACCTGCCCGTGGTGGCACCGCAGGATTTCGATGTCGCGGTGTCGTACCTGATCCGCCGGCTGGAGGAGAACGCACAGCCGCAGAACTTCCTGCACTCGATGTTCTCGCACAGCGGCCGGATGGCGATGCAGGAACGCCGCTTCCGCGACGCGGTCGCGGCCATCGACAGCACTCCGGTGGGCCCCAACCGGAGTCCCGAGCGTCCACCGATCACTGACAGGTTCGCCAACCAGCCGAACTCTGACCCGGCCCTGCCCGCGACGCGTGCCTGGGCGGCCAAGTGGCTGGCCCACGATGTGGGGGAGCCGACCTCGACTGTGCTGGACAGCGTCGAACAGACCGACCAGCTCATCGCCACCGTTCGTTCGGCCGCGGCCGACTGGGCCGCCCGTTCGGGTGCCGAGCGGGCCGAGGTGCTGCGTGAGGCCGCCCGGCAGTTGGAGGCGCGTCGCGGTGAGTTGGTCGCGGCGACGGCTGCCGAGGGTGGCAAGACGATCGAGCAGTCCGATCCCGAGATCAGCGAGGCCATCGATTTCGCCCGCTACTACGCCATGTCGGCCGAGCAACTCGGCGGCGACATGAGCGACGGGGCCAGGTTCACTCCGGCCGGGTTGACCGTGGTCACCCCGCCGTGGAACTTCCCGGTCGCGATCCCGATCGGTGGCGTGCTGGCGGCGCTGGCTGCCGGTTCCGGTGTGGTCATCAAGCCGGCCAGTTTCGTGCCACGGTGCACCGAGATCTGCATGGAGGCCCTGTGGGCCGCCGGGGTGCCTCGTGAGCTCGCTGAGGTCGTCCGTGTTCCTGATCGGTCGGTGAGTCGGCACCTGCTGTCCCATGACGACACCGACCTGGTCATCCTTACCGGCTCGATCGAGACCGCGCGCATGTTCGAGCAATGGCGCACCGGTCGGTCGCAGGGCCCGCGGGTACATGCCGAGACCTCGGGCAAGAACGCGATGATCATCACACCGGCCGCCGATTACGACCTGGCAGTGAGGGACCTGATCAGTTCAGCCTTCGGGCATGCCGGACAGAAGTGTTCGGCAGCCTCGCTGGCCATCCTGGTCGGCTCGGCAGCCAGCTCGAAGAGGTTCGAATCGCAGTTGATGGACGCGGCACGCTCGCTGCGGGTCGGCTGGCCGACCGATATCGGCGTCACCATGGGTCCGGTGATCGAGCCGCCCAAGGACAAACTGCTGCGTGCCCTGACCAAGCTGGAGCCCGGCGAATCCTGGCTGGTCAAGCCCCGTCAGCTCGATGAGAGTGGCCGCTTGTGGTCGCCCGGGGTGAAGACGGGTGTCGCGCCGGGTTCGTTCTTCCACTTGACCGAGTGCTTCGGTCCGGTGCTGGGCCTGATGAGGGCGTCCTCGCTGGAACAGGCGATTGAGTGGCAGAATGCGACCGCCTTTGGGCTGACCGGTGGGCTGTACAGCCTCGATCCGGACGAGATCGCGACCTGGACCGACACGGTTGAGGTCGGCAATGCCTACGTGAACCGGGGCACCACCGGTGCGATCGTGCAGCGGCAGAGCTTCGGTGGCTGGAAGGATTCAGCAGTTGGCCCCGGCGCGAAGGCTGGCGGCCCCAACTACGTCGCCACGATGGGCAGCTGGGAGTCCGATGGGCTACCGACCCGGTTGCGGCGTCCGGCACCGCGGGTGAGCAACTTGCTCGACCAACTGCGGCCGATCGCGATCGACCAGGCCGAGGCCGACTGGCTGGACACTGCCGCGGGCAGCGATGCCTATGCCTGGGCGACCGAGTTCGGTCGTGAGGCTGACGAATCGGGCCTGTTCAGCGAGTCGAACATTTTCCGCTACCGGCCGTTGCCGATGTTGATGATCAGGTGCGGGGCCGGTGCTCGTGGTGTCGAGCTGGCACGCCTCATGCTCGCAGCCGAGTTGGCTGGCACACCAGTGCGCATCAGCCTGGACGCCGAGGTCGGCACCCGGTTCGATGAGCAGCTCGGCAGCACCGGTCTGGGACGCCAGTTGCGTGATCTGCTGCCCGCCAAGGTGCAGACCGAAACCCAGTTCACCGACGCCGTGGCTGATTTGCCGGCCGGTTCCCGCGTGCGGCTGCTCGGTGAGTGCGGCGACCTGATCGACAGGATCAGCGGACCCTACGTCAGTGCCGCGCCCGTCCTGGCGACTGGACGCCGCGAAATGCTTGGGGTGCTGCGTGAGCAGGCCGTCAGCCGGACCATGCACCGCTATGGGCACGTGCCGCCCGAACTGCGGCGCTGAACTGCCCGGCTACAGGCCGAGGTGTTCGACCAGGTAGCGGGCGACACCATCCTCGGCGTGGTGGCCGATGATTTCGGTGGCCAATGTCTTGACCTCGGTCATGGCATTGGCCATCGCCAGTCTGCGGCCCTGCACCAGCGAGAACCAGCCAACGTCGTTGCCGCCGTCGGCGAAACCCCACACCTGATCGGGTGCGATGTCCAGCAGGTCGAGCACGAATAGCAGGGCCTCGGCCTTGGTTGAGTTGGGTGGCGCCGATTCGTAGTACTGCGCCATCGAGCGGGTCATGCCCGGGACGCGCTCTTCGAGTTCTGGGCCGATCTGGTCCAATAGCTCCGGCGCGCCGCCCAACATGATCTTGACCACGCTCAGGCCGTCGAGGACTTCGTCGAAGGAGCACAGGGTGGGCTGCTGCTCGAGGATGTCGGTGAGGACATCGGTGTCGTGACCGGTCTTCTCGATGTACCAGGTGTCGGGCGTCCACACCAGCGGGTTTGTGCCCAGTTCCTTGGCCACTGCGACGGTGTGGACGACGGCCTCGGGGGTGAATTGCTTCAGCCAAAGACGCTCACCCGTGCCCGGGTCGGTCACCATGGCCCCGTTCGCCGAGATCACCGGACCACTCAAACCTGCGGAGCGTGAGGTGCCCAACGCCGAGCGCTCACTGCGTCCGGTGACGATGACGCCCCTGATGCCCAGGGGAGTCAACTGCTGCAGGACCTGTTCGGTGTAGGGACTGGGCACATGGTCGAGCCCGGCCACGGTGCCATCCATATCCATCGCGATCAGTGCAGGGTGGCCGGCCCTCGGGGAGCTCGCTGGCTTCTCGGTCATGCGCCCATGCTAGGCCGAGCCGACCTGTGCGCCCTGCCCGGGTTCGGTACCACCGGGGCCAGCCCACCGTAGTCGACAATCTGGACCCACCAGATTCACTGGCGGTTGGCCGGATCACTCGCCGTTCGGGGTGTCATCCTCCAGGTGGCGTCCAGCGCGCGTCGGTACCACGATCACCGGGCACTCTGCCTCGCGCAGCACCTGCTTGCTGGTCGAGCCGAGCAACAATCCGGCGAAGCCACCACGGCCTCGCGAGCCGACCACCACCAGGCCCGCCTGCCTGGACGCCCTGACCAGCGCGTTGCCCGGCCGCGATCCAGTGATCTCGATCTCGACCTGCACCGATGGATGGGCTGCCCTGGGTTCGGCCAGCAATTCGCTGACTCTTTCAGCCAACTGTTCCTTGAAGGTTTCAGAGGCCAGGACACCGGATGGCCACCAGAAGGAATCCTGCGGTCCGTAGTCGTAGGCATGTATCGCGTGGAGCGGTACGCCGCGGGTCTCGGCCGCGTCGAAGGCCAGGTTCGCCGCTGCCTGGGCTTCGACAGAGTCATCCACACCGAGCACGACCGGACCACCAGGATGCTCATGTGCCTGGTCACCGATGATCGCCACCGGGCCGCGGGCGTGGGCAGTGACCTCGTCAGAGACCCCACCCAGCAGCCTGACCGACAGGGGAGCCCCTTCACCTCGGGCCCCCAGCACTACCAGGTCGGCCAGCTTGGCCCATTGTGCGAGCACATAGGCGGGGTAGCCCTCGACCACCACCGCATTCACCTGCAGTTCGGGGCTGGCGCGCTTGAGTCGGGCCACCACCTCGTCCAGTTCGGCGCGACGGTTCTCTGGCACCTCGCGCTCATCCAGTATCTCGTTGGGGATCATCGATCGGGCGGCGAGCCGTTCCGGCACCACATGCAGCACCAGCAGCGGCAGTCCGCGCGCCACCGCGCGCTGGGCTGCCCACTCGACGGCCTTGAACGCACGTTCCGAACCATCTGTGCCGACGACTATCCGGCCACCGGCCTCATGCGAAAGTTCATCCATTGACGTGCTCCTTCCGTACCACGATCACCGGGCACAGCGCCTCGCGCATGACCCGCTTGCTGGTTGAACCGAGTAGCAGCCCGGCGAAGCCGCCCCTGCCACGGGATCCGACGACCACCAATCCGGCCTGTTTGGAGGCATGCACCAGCGCGTCATGCGGCCGGTCGCGGACCACCCGTGTCACGACCTCGACGGCGGGGTGGCGGGCCTTGTGCTCGACCAGCAGTTCATCCACCAACTGCACCAGTCGGTCCTGTATGCTGCCGGCCTCCTCGCTCCAGATCGCAATATCCCAGGGGGTTTCCTGCGGTCCGATGTCCCACGCATACAGGGCCACCAACGGCACCGCTCTGGCCTGGGCCGCCTGAAAGGCAAGCGCGATGGCTGCCTGCGCTTCAGGTGCGTCGTCCACACCGACCACGACCGGCCCCTGCGGATGTTCCTGGGCCTCGTCGGTGATGATCGCCACCGGGCCATGGGAGTGCGCTGCGACTGCGTCCGAGACCCCACCGAGCAGTTTCATGGATAGCGGGGCGCTCTGCCCGCGGGCTCCGACGACCACCAACTCCGCATCCATGGACGCCTCCGCCAGCACTTTCGATGCATGGCCCTTGACCATCTGCCCAGTCACTACAAGACCGGGGTGGCGTTCCCGGGTGCGCGTGACTACTTTGCCAATCGCCTCTTGCGCGTTGGCGAAGTACTGCTCTTCGTAAGTCGCAGCGGTCTGGGGGCTACCGGCGAATGGACGCTCTGGAACCACGTGGACAATCAGCAATTCCCGGCCCAGCGCTTGCGCCCGATCCGCAGCCCAGTCAACGGCTCGATCGGCGCGGACCGAGGTGTCGGTGCCGACCACGATCCTGCCTGCAGGGTTCTGTTCCATCGTGCGGCCCTCCTTCCTCATCCGGCCCTGGTGACCAGCACAGGGGCGTGCGATTCACGCAGCACATGCTTGCTCGTCGAGCCCAGCAGCAGGCCCGCGAATCCACCACGCCCACGCGAACCGACAACCACCAGCCCGGCCTGCTTCGAAAACTCCACCAGGGCTTCCTGCGGACGGGCTCGCACAACCTTGATCTCGACTTCGACCTCGGGGCTCGCCGCAACCTCTTCGGCCAGGACGCGGTTGACCATGTCGATGCGCCCTGCGGCCGCCACTTCGTCCATTGACTCCCATTTCGGCTCGATCCAGGCGGCTTCGCGTCCGGCGTAACTCCACGCGTGCAGCGCCAGCACGGGCACGCCCCGATTGCGTGCGGCGTCGAAGGCTATCCGGGCGGCCGCTCGGCCCTCCGGTGAGTCGTCGATGCCAACCACCACCGGGCCGTCCGGGGTCTCGTGCAGGCCATCAGGGATCACGACCACCGGCCCACGGGCGTGCGCAGTCACCGCGTCAGCAACTCCGCCGAGCAACCGCACCGCCAAGGGCGCATCCTGCCCACGCGCACCCACCACCACCAGCGCGGCATCCTTCGATGCCTGGGCCAGTACATAGGACGGGTGGCCATAGGGCGCTACAGCGCTGACTTTCAGACCGGGATACTGCTCGCCCAGCCGCTGCAGGACGACAGCCAGTTTGTCCTCGGCCCTGGCCTTCAACTCGAGCACGTAGTTCTCTCCGGCACTGGATTCACCGAATTCCCCGGGCCCGGGCGTGGCGTGCAGTACCAGCAGGGGCAGCTCGCGCGCCAACGCGCGCTTGGCCGCCCAATCGATGGCCTGGTAGGCCCGCTCAGACCCATCGGTGCCGACCACGATCCTGCCGGCGGTATCGATTTCGGTACTCATGAAATGACCTCCTCGACTATTGACGCAACTGCCTTGGCGCGCCACCCGATGGTCTATTCATCCTACTTGGCTGGATCGAATGCGGTGTCCTCGATTGCCTGACCAATTACGATTTGCTGTCCTCGTCACCTAGAATGTCGCGGGTGAAGAAGCGGTCAAGACGGTTCAAGATCCTGGTTGGGACGATAAGCGGTCTGGCATTGCTCCTCGGTGCCAGCACTACGGCATACGCTGCACACTTCGCGGCGCGGGCATTGCCAGGCGTTTCCGTCGGTGAGCTCGACATTTCGGGGCAGACCACCGATGAGGCTCGTTTGTCGTTGTCACAGCAGGCTGACGCCATTCGCGTCAGCGTCGATTTTGACGACGAATCCACTGAATACACCCTCGCCGAGCTGGGGGTACAGGTCGATATTGACGCGACCATTGAAGAGGTGTTTGACGACAACGGAAACCTGGGCAGGCAACTGGCCGCACTGTTTTCTGAACGCAACGTGCCGGTGACGATTTCAATCGACGAAACCGTCGTCGAAGACCTCGTTACCGGACTCGCCAAGGAGGCTGGCGGGGCTGCCAGGGATGCCGAAGTCAGGCTTGCCGAGGGTGGCGAGAGTTTTGAGGTCAGCCCCAGCGCCACCGGCATCGAACTTGATTCGGCCCCACTGGTTGCAGCAGCCGAGCAGGCCGCCCGCACCCTGACCGACCGGGACGTCGAGTTGGTCGGCGATGTGCAGGATCCGGACGTCTCCACCGAACAGGCCCAGGAATATGCAGACCAGGCCAATGAGTTGATCACCCTCGAGGTGAGCGTCGCCGGACGCATCGACACGCATGCCGCGACCGCAGCCGACAAGGCCCAATGGTTCGGCATCGATGAGAGCGGCGAGCCCACGCTCGACGCCGAAAAGGTGGCCGCCTGGGTGGCTGAAGTGGCCGAATCGACCCGGGTCGAGGCCCAGTCCGGCGTACAGAACGTGAACTCCAGTGGCGAGGTCGTCAGTACGCCACAGCCCGGGGTCACCGGGTGGACAGTCAACAACGCCGACGACGTCGCCGAGGCGATCGTGGCCGCGATGACCGAGGCCAAGCCCTACTGGGGCGAGTTCAAT
>JBMNPP010000118.1:0-8885 GCA_050943675.1 Brooklawnia sp. | reverse complement strand
CGACGGCCGTCAGGCGCTACTGGATATTCGCGCAGCGGGACCGGCCCGCCGTTCGCGGGGGATCAAGGCGGTCAAGCGCGGCATCCCGCGTCCCGGCATGGACGTGATCGATCCGGCCAGTGAGCAGGTCATCGGCCAGGTCACCTCGGGCAACTTCTCGCCCACCTTGCGCACCGGCATCGGTCTGGCGCTACTGCGCAGCGACTTCCCGGATGCCGGGCAGGTGGCGGTGCAGGTCCGCAACCGGATGGAGACCTTCGAGCTGGTCGATCCACCGTTCGTCGAACCACACGTTCGCTGAGGCCTCGGGCCTCAGCCCTCGCCCAGGGACATCGGCCCGTAAACCCGTCGGTCGGACTCGAACAGGCTGACCTGGGTCACACCCAGGTCCTGCAGGTCCAGGTAGAACGAACTCAGCCATTCCTCGGCCGTGATCTGGTCGTCGAAGCGCATCCCCAGACCAGCGCCGGCCAGGTCGTCCTGGCTCAACTCGGCGCCGGGGACCAGCTCAGCCTGCCACCAGTAGGCCATCAGTACGGTGCCCCTCGATCAATGACAGTCGGGGGACGGCGGAAGCGCCGCATCGTCACCATCCGTGAGGCCATCATCATCAGCAGGCCACGCAAGGGGGCACGGGGCTCACGCACCCGCACCAGCTTCTTGAAGGCGAACCACAGGAAGGCCACTTCGATCACGATGACCGCCATGATCGCCCACAGCACGTAGGTGCCGTAGAAGGTCAGCACCGGGAAGCGTCCACCGAACAGGAAAACGGCCAGAGAGAGCAGGATCAACGGCCAGGCGAATTCGCTGAAGGTCCAGCGCGAGTCGATGAAATTGCGCATCAGCACGCGCTCGGGCCGCAACTCGGCCTCGGCCATCGCCCTTTCTTCCTTGGCGCGACGGACCTCGCGGGTGCGGGCCTTCTGTTCCTTCTTGGTCAATGTCGGACGCAACCGTTCACGGCGCAGCGCCTCGGCCTCGCGGCGGGTCAGCGTAGGGGTCGTCTTGCCCTCCTCGGGGCTGGTCTCGCCGGCCTCCGGGGTGTCCTGGCCGGACGGCTTTTCGTCACCGGGCTGTGAATAAGGGCGGAACAGTCCCACTGCAATCCTTTTGGTCGTCAATGCTTTGCAGACATCCTAGAGCGTGCTGCCACAAACTCGCCCGCCCGACCCCTGCCGCAGGTTGGCTGGCTACCCTAAGCTGGCCTGATAATGATCTTCAGGGAAGGACGCTGGTCATGGTAGGGCTCATCAACCGGATCAGTCGTGCATTCGGGTCGGCAGCAAAATCGGCCCCTGAGGCCGACGCGCAGGACCAGCAGACCGAATTGTTGCAGCAGGTGCGCCGGGGGGCCGCCCAGGTGGCTGCCAGTCGCCGCGAGTTGGCAGCCGAGCTGAATCGGATCGCAGCCCAGATGGACAGCCTCACGTTGACTGCCCGCAGGGCTGTTGAGCAGGGCCGCGATGGACTGGCCCGGGAAGCGCTGGCCAGCAAGCAGCGACTTGGCCAGCAGTTGGGCGAACTTGAGACTCAGCACGCGCAGTTGCAGCTAGAGGAAGAAAAGCTGGTGATCACCAGCACGCGGTTGCAGGCCAGGCTTGATGCGCTGAGGGCGACCCAGGGCAGTCAGGGGGCACAGGCAGCCGCTGCCGAGGCCCGCCAACGCGTCGACCAGGCGCTCCAGATGCTGCAGGCCGGTCAGGCGAGTGTGGCCGCCAGCGAGGCATTGCTTGCCCAGCCCGTCCCCGCCGAACCTGATGAGGCTGGTGTGGCTGCCGAATTGGCGGCGATCGAGGCCGAGGTGGTGGCCCGGGACACAGACCAGGCGTCCAGCACCAGTTACCAACAGCCGCGTCCGGGCGACGGGCAGATCCAGGACGAATGGGGAGTTCGATGATTGTCAGGATCATGGGTGAGGGGCAGTGGGAGGTACCTGATGACACTGCCCGCCGGCTCAACGTGCTTGATGACATGGTGGCCGAGGCAGTCGACAGCCGCGACCCTGACCAACTTGGCAGCCTGCTCACCGAGATGGGTGAGGTGGTGCGCCGGGTGGGTAAACGAGTCACCGCAGGCGGCATCGTCTTTTCTGACCTCATCGTCCCGCACCCCGATTCGACGGTCGACCAGATCGCCGAGTGGATGCAGGAAGCCCGCGCTGACGACGGGCTTTTCCCTGGCTGAGCAGGCGAAATTTGCTGGTGTGCCCGACGAACGTAGACTTGGGTGCGCCCGCAGCGTCGGGCCTGAGAACGACAACCAACGGCGAGGCCGGTTGTGCCGGGCCGAGCAACGATAAGGCATGGAGTCCAAGCAATGAGCGAAACCACCGTGGGCGCCACTGGCGTCACCCTGACTGAAGCAGCCGTCAGCAAGGCCGCGACGTTGTTGGCGGCCGAGGGACGCGACGACCTGGCCCTGCGCATCGCCGTGCAGCCAGGGGGCTGCTCCGGGCTGCGCTACCAGCTGATGTTCGATGAACGCCAGCTCGAGGGCGACCTGACCGACCCATATGAGGGTGTCCGGCTGGTCGTGGACAAGATGAGCGCCCCCTACCTGGGCGGGGCCACGATCGATTTCCTGGACACCATCGAGGCCCAGGGTTTTACGATCGACAACCCGAACGCCAGCAACTCCTGCGCCTGCGGCGACTCATTCCACTAGAGCCAGCTGCTGTCGAGGGGACGACCCTCCTCATAACCTGAACTCGACTGGATGCCCACCACGGCGCGTTCGGCGAACTCGGTCAGATCACGGGCCCCGGCGTAGGTGCACGATGACCGCACGCCTGCGGTGATCCAGTCGATCAGGTCCTCGACACCGGGCCGCTGCGGGTCGAGGTACATCTTCGATGCGCTGATGCCCTCTTCGAACAGTGCCGCTTTGGCGCGCTCGAATTGCGACTGGTTGCGGGTCCGGTTACGAACCGCGCGGGCCGAGGCCATCCCGAAGCTCTCCTTGTAGGCCCGTCCGTCGGGTTCGTGGAGCAGGTCTCCGGTTGATTCGTGGGTGCCGGCGAACCAGCTGCCGATCATGACATTGCCAGCACCGGCAGCCAACGCCAGGGCCACATCACGCGGGTAGCGCACCCCACCGTCCGCCCAGATCGCACCGCCGTGCTCGTGGGCGGCCTGCGCACACTCGAGCACCGCACTGAATTGTGGCCGGCCGACCCCGGTCTGCATCCGGGTGGTGCACATGGCTCCCGGCCCCACCCCGACCTTGACCACATCGGCGCCGGCATCCAGCAGGTCGGTGGTGCCCTCCGGGGTCACCACGTTTCCGGCCACCATCGGTGCCCAACGACCCTGCTGGGCGGCGAACTCGTCCCGCACCGGCAGTACGGCGGCCAGGGCATCGATCATCCGCTGCTGGTGTCCGTGGGCGGTATCCAGCACCAGCACATCGGCACCGGCCTCCAGCAGCGCACGGGTACGGCTGGCCGGATCACCGCTGATGCCGATCGCCACAGCCACCTTCAACCGACCCTGGGCGTCTAGGGCCGGGCGGTAGATCGCCGAACGCAGCGCACCCTTGGTCGACATCACCCCCACCAGGGCGCCGTCGTCGTCCACCGCGATGGCCAGTCGCTGGCGGTTCTCGGTGAGGATGTCGAACACCTCTTGTGGGCTGGTTTGTGGCCCCACCAGGGTCAGCGAGGTCGTCATCACCTCGTGCACCTGGGCGAACCGGTCGACCCCGGCCGTCTCGACCGGGCTGACCAGACCCACCGGCACCCGCTGGTCATCCAGCACCACGACCACGCCGTGGGCCCGCTTGGACATCAGGGTCATCGCCTCGCCGACAGTGGTCGAGGGATCCACCGTGATCGGGGTTTCGAAGACTGTCGGGGCGTTCTTGATCCGGGTGATGGAGGCGGCCAGGACGTCGACGGGGATGTCCTGGGGCAGTACGGCCAGGCCCCCGCGGCGGGCGATCGTCTCGGCCATCCGGCGTCCCGAGATGGCTGTCATATTGGCAACCACCAGCGGTAACGGCAGGTCGATACCGTCGGTGGAGGTCAGGTCCACGTCGAGCCGCGAGCTCACCTGGCTACGGTTGGGTGTCATGAACACGTCGCTATAGGTGAGGTCATGGGCTGGCCGCTGGTTCAGGAATCGCACGTGTCCATTGTCCACGCGGTGGCAAGTTGGTGGTGTTAACGCGCTAACATCGCCATGACAAACCGAAGTCAAGGATGAATTCATGAGCGCTGACGCACAGGACACCTCCGAGATCTTGAAGGTGATCGTTTACTCCAGTGACCGGGTGGTCCGCGAGCAAATCAAACTGGCCCTCGGCCGCAAGATCGCCTCCGACCTGCCCGAGATCGTGATCTCGGAGTTCGCGACCGTGCCGGCCGCCGTGCGAGCGATGGATTCGGAACAATTCGACGTGGGCGTCTTCGATGGGGAGGCAGTCCCCGGTGGCATGGGGCTGGCCCACCAGATCAAGGACGAGATCCGCGACGCCCCGCCAGTGGTGATGCTGATCGCCCGGGCCGCTGATGCCTGGATGGCCACCTGGTCGCGGGCCGAGGCGGTCTCGCCCTATCCGGTCGACCCGATCCGGCTCCCCGATGATGTGGCCCGAGCGGTGCGCAACGCCCGCGCCGGTGTGCGTGATGAACTCAGCTCCGACCTGATCCGGCCCGGAGTCGGCAGTCGGCACCGCCGCACCGAGTAAGTCCGGCAGACCGCCCCTCGTGGTACGGACGCGGGGCTGCCAGCCTTGGGCGGGCACCTAATCTTGGCGCTATGGAATTGACGTGGCCCAACATCCTGACCAGCCTGGTGCGCGGCGAACCCCTGGACTCCCGGGCCACCGGCTGGGCCATGAACGAGATTCTGTCCGGCAATGCCAGCCCGGTGCAGATGGCAGGTTTCATGGTCGCGCTGCGCGCCAAGGGTGAGACCGTCGAAGAGATCGACACGCTGGCCAGGGGGATGCTCGACAAGGCCCGGCGGGTTGACCTGCCGCGCGAGGCCGTGGATGTGGTCGGCTCGGGGGGTGATCGGGCCAATACGGTAAACATCTCGACGATGGCCGCGGTGGTGGCTGCCGCAGCCGGTGCCAAGGTGGTCAAGCACGGCAACCGGGCAGCCAGTTCGATGAGCGGTACCGCCGACTGCCTGGAGGCACTCGGGGTCGCACTGGATGTGCCGCCGGAACGGCAGCGCGAGGTCTTTGCGGAATGCGGTCTGGTCTTCCTGTTCGCACCGATGTACCACGGCTCGCTGCGCTACACCGCGCCGGCGCGTCGTGAACTGGGTATCCAGACCACGTTCAACTTCCTGGGGCCGCTTTCCAACCCGGCGCGCCCACAGGCCCAGGCGATCGGGGTGGCGAACCTCGACATGGCAGCGCTGGTCGCCGGTGTCATCGCGGCCCGCGGCAATCGTGGCCTGGTCTTCCACGGTGAGGACGGCCTGGATGAACTGACCACCACCACTGATTCGGATATCTGGTTGGTGGCTGGCGGACAGATCGTGCGCACCGAACTCGACCCGTCCGATCTTGGGCTACAGCCTGCCCGGGCCGTCGACCTGGTTGGTGGCCCACCCGAGCACAACGCCCAGGTCGCCCTGGATACCTTCGCCGGGGCGAACGGCCCGGTGCGTGACATCGTGTTGCTGAATGCCGCCGCCGCGTTGTTGGCCTTCGACGGGCCGAGGCTGGAGGTACCAGTGGCCGAGCAGTTGCTGTCCGGCATCCAGCGGGCGGCCCGGGCGATCGACGAGGGGCGGGCCACGGAATTGTTGAACCGCTGGATCGCTGCCACTCAGCGCGCTGTGACCGCCCCGTGATCAACCGCTGAGGGCCAGCCACCCCCAGGCCAGCCAGGGGCCGAGCCACAGACCGGGACCGTAGGCGAAGGCCGCACCCAGCGGTGATGGTCGCCAGCGGCGCCAGACCATCACTGCCAGGCCCCACACCACTGCCGCGATCGCCCCGGACAGTAGTGCCAGGTCCCACCACTGGAATGATTCCAGCCCGGTCAGTGCACCGGTCATGGCGGCCAGCCGCACATCACCAAACCCCAATGCCCGGCTCAACCACCAAACCAGCCAGAACAACCCGCCCGCTGCCAGCGCCCCGATGACCACGCCGGCCAGCCGGGTCGAGGTCTGGCCGGGGCTGCGCAGTATCCCAAGACCAATCGCCACCAGCAATGCCGCCTCGGTGAACAGGCTCGCCCTGATGGGCAGCCAGGTGGTCAGCGCGTCCACCCCGACCAGCACCAACCCGGCGGAGCACCAGACCAGCCCGACGGGCTGCAGGTGCGGCGGCCAATGTGTGCCGACCAGCACAGCGAGGGTGGCGACCAGTAACAGGGCGGCGATGCTCGTGGCTGGCCGTACCAGCGAGGCATAGGCAGGCTTGTGCTGGGCGTCAGGTTCATCAGGTGCCGGCTCGGGGTGGCTGGCCACCAACCACAGTTGGCTCGCACCAAGCGCCACTGCGATGGCTGGGCCCCACCACATCAGCTGGCCCGCTGCTGGTCCATGGGTGCGGGCACGGCGCCGGGATCAATACCGAATGCCTCACAGGCGGCCTCGGCGCGCAGTATCTGCAGGCGTGAGCACCAGATGATGCCGCCGGACATGAGTTGACGAACCGAGCGGATATCCAGCCCGGTACAAGAGCCGATCTGTTCGACGCTGCAACCCTGCAGACCGAGTTGCCAGGCCAGGGTGCGCAACTCTGCGGCCTCACCGGGCTCAGCGGCCAGGTGCTGCAGCCGGTGGCGGTCCAGGGCGAGCAGGGCGGCTGCGTCGCCATGGCGCAATTGGCGCGCCGGGCGTCCGTCGATGCCCCGCAGCAGACCGTGGACGGTGGCCGAGGACACCCCTGCGGCCCGGGCGAGCACCAGCCAGCCCAGGCCTGAATCACTGGCCAGCTGTCGCAGCCACGCCCGGAAAGGCGGAGCGGCTACCCACGAAGCGTCTTCGTGGGTAGCCGCTGGCTGTTCGGGGCGGGTCGACAGGAACGTTGTCATCGGTGTCTCCTGGGGGTGAATATGGGTGGGTTGCCGTTACGCCCCAGTCAAACCGACAAGACCTCCTGTCGCCAGCCGATCAAGAGCACGGACAACACCAGTCCCGGAACTGGCAACACCTGCCCGCGTCCAGACAACAATTGCTAGATCAGCGCTGCGCCCGGGTGAAACCTGCGTCCTGGGCAGCCTGTTCACTGTTGAACCACACATCGGCGATGGTCCGCTCGTAACCGGCGGAATCAGCCGTGTGGTACTTCATCGAGCGCTCGTTGCCCTTGATGACGAAGCCTTCAGGAGGCTCGGCGCCGACATAGGCGCCCTCGCCATGGGCTGCCCGCTGGGCGGGCTCGCCATTCTCGTCGGGATCCACCGGTGCACCCTCGTTGACCATCGCGGCCTGGGCCTGTTCGTTATCCAGCCCCCGGCGGGTGTCGACATCAGGATCGGCCGCCACGGGCGCCTCTTCGGTGAAGGGGCTCTGGCCCCACTCGGCCTCATCGTCGCTGGCCGGACGCATCGGCTCGGCAGGTGACCAGCCGTCATCGTTGCTGCCCAGCACCGCGCGAACCGCCACGATTACGGCGCCGACCAGGGCCGCCAGCCCAAGGATCGCGAAGATCTTGCCGACGATCCCCTTGCCGCGACGGGGGGTGGCCACTTTGGCCTCGGGCAGTGACAGGTCGCCACGCAGGGCCGCCATGGCTGAGTGGCCGCGTCGTGAGGCCTCGGCCACTGTCGGATTCTCGTTGGCATGCTCCCACAGATCGTGCAGCCTCGGATAGACGTCATGTTGCACTTTGTCCGACATCGTCTCGTAGGCGTCATTCACCAGTGGGACGATGCGTTCGCGTGCCTGGGTCAGGGCTGGCCCTACGCGCTTGCTGGCATCCTCGTACACCGGGACGACATAACCGGCGACTTGCTGGCCGGCGTGCATCGCACGCGGGACCACATAGTTGACGACTTCTTCAAGGGTGCTGCTGCCGTGCTCAAGAGCCTCTTCGGCGGCCGTCTCGGCGGCACTGAGAGCCTTGTTGCGCCTGCAGGTCATGGTTCACTCCTTCATTGATTGGGCCCGTAATCGAGCTGCTCGTAGTCGAGCAATATCAACGCTACGTGCTTGTCGAAGCCGGAGGGGGCGTTCTGGAATGATGGGGTGCCAGATCGTTCAGACCAGAAAGGGCCCTGCCAATGAGCAAGATCATCCTGCACACCTCAATGGGTGACATCGCCATCGAACTCTTCGACAACCACGCCCCCAAGACGGTGGCCAACTTCCTTGGCCTGGCGGGGGGTACCACTGAATATGTCGACCCGACCGATGGGCAGACCAAGACCGACCCCTACTACGACGGCACGATCTTCCACCGGGTGATCAACGGCTTCATGATCCAGGGTGGCGACCCCACCGGCACCGGCCGCGGGGGACCGGGCTACCAGTTCGGTGATGAATTCCACAGCGACCTGGCCTTCAACCGGCCCTACCTGCTGGCGATGGCCAATGCCGGCCCCGGCACCAACGGCAGCCAGTTCTTCATCACGGTCGGGCCCACCCCGCACCTGAACCGGCGCCACACAATCTTCGGTGAAGTCACTGATGCCGCCAGCCAGCAGGTCGTCGATGCCATCGCGACCACCCCGACCACCCGCGCGGATCGCCCGCTCACAGATGTGGTGATCAATTCGGTCGAACTGGTTTGAGCCAGGGCTCCTCGCCTGACGGGGCCGGCTGCGGGATCTGATGCCCTGCGGCCGGCCCCGCCGCTTGTCAGAGGCGCAATGGGGGTGCGTGGCGGCACGGATGGGTAGGGTTGGGCGTGCTCGGGCGTGATCGTTCCGCCCAGGGCAGAAGGAGTCCAGGTGTCACAAATCGCATCCACGC
>JBMNPP010000117.1:0-8887 GCA_050943675.1 Brooklawnia sp. | reverse complement strand
CCCCACCCCACGCCAGATCAGACTACAGCTCTGACTTCTCGGCGGCGACCTGCACGCCGTCCTTGAGCTCGATCACCAGAGCCGGCTTGATGGGCTCGTGGTTCTCATCAATGCTGAAGGTGCCAGTCACAGCAGCGAAGTCGGTCGTATCCTCCATTGCCTGCTTGACGGCCTCACCGGTCAGTTCGGTGGCCCGGCCAATTGCGTCGGCGACGAAGTAGGCGGTGTCGTAGCCAAGCGCGTTGAACGCGTTGGGGTCCTCACCGTACTTTTCCTTGAAGTTGCTGATGAAGTCCTGCACCTTCGGGTCCTGATCGAGCGAAGAGTAGTGGTTGGTGAAGAAGACGTCGTTAAGTGCCTCGGCACCAGCGCGCTCCAGCAGCACCGGCGAGTCGAAGCCGTCGCCACCAAGCACTGGCTGGGTGATCCCCAGGTCGCGGGCCTGCTTGATGATCAGCCCGACCTCTTCGTAGTAACCGGGCAGGTAGATGACATCAAAGTCCAGGCTCTTGATGCGGGTCATGATCGAGTTGAAGTTGGTCTCACCGGCGACATAGCCCTCTTCACCGACGATGGTCCCGCCATTCGCCTCGAAGGTGGCCTTGAAGTTGTCGGCCAGACCCTTGGCGTAGTCAGAGGACGTGTCCTTGACGATCACCGCAGTCTGGGCGTCACGGTTCTTGGCTGCGAAGTTTGCCATCGCCGTGCCCTGGTAGGAGTCCGAGAAGCAGGTACGGAAGGCGTACTCCTGCAGTTGGCCATTGCTGACGGTGACGTCCTCGGCCGTTGCCGAACCCGACACGACCGGGATCTTGTGCTGGTTGGCCGGCGGGATGGTCGCCTTGAACGAACCAGAGGTTGCCGGACCGATGATGGTCAGTACGTCGTCCTGGGTCATCAGCTTGGTGGCCAGGGTGGTGGCCTCGGCAGGCTCTGACTTGGTGTCGTACTTGACGATCTGGATCTGCTTGCCGTCGACACCGCCGGCGGCGTTGATCTCTTCAAAGGCCATCTCGATGCCCTTGACATTGGCGTCACCGTAGGTGGCCACCGGGCCCGAGAGTTCGTAGTTCACGCCAACCTTGATGACGTCTGGATCGGCCTCAGCGCCCGAACCGGTACCCCCGCCACCGCAGGCGGCCAACAACCCCAGCGACACGGCTGCCGCCGCGACCGCGAGCAAGTTGCGCTTCATTTGAACCTCTTTCGTTCATACAGCTGTCGTGCCCTGCACACTATTACGCGCAGTCACGACATCGGAGGCCGTCTCAGTGCCTCGCACCACTCGCAACCGGATCGTTATCAGGGCTGAGGCCGGGGCCCGCCCAGCGCTCCTGGAGCCTCACTCGGTGCGTCCCAGCGCACGCATCCCGACCTTGCGGATCTCCTCGAACCACAACACCACTGATGCAGCTGCCAGGCAGAACAACCACTGCTGCCAGCTCAGGGCGGCGGTCCCGAAGGCGCTCTGCAGGAACGGGATATGCACAACCGCCACCTGCAGCAGCACCGCCAGGACGACCGCACCCCACAGCCAGCCATTGTCGAAGGCGTGGGCGAAGGCGCTGGTGTGGTCGGAGCGGGCATTGAAGGCGTTGAACAGTTGCGCCAGCACCAGGGTGGTGAAGGCAGCGGTACGGGCCACGTCCACCGACTGCGAACCGTCGAACAGTCCGCCCGGCAGGAACCAGTCGAGCACGAACAATGTGGTGGCGCCCATCACCAGGCCCAGGATGAAGATCCGGAACCACATTCGGCTGGTGATCACCCGTTCGGTCAGGCGCCGGGGTTGCCGGGCCATCACGTCATCGACCGCCTTGTCCACACCCATGGCCAGTGCCGGGGCCGAGTCGGTCAGCAGGTTGATCCACAGGATCTGAGTGGCCAGCAGGGGGGCGATGATCATGCCGTTCTCGGCGCGCAGCCCCAGCACACCGGCGAGCACGGTGCCGCCGAAGACCGTCACGACCTCACCCATGTTCGAGCTGAGCAGGAAGCGCAGGAACTTGCGGATGTTGTCGAAGATCAGCCGTCCCTCGCGGACCGCAGCGATGATGGTGGCGAAGTTGTCGTCGGCCAGCACCATGTTGGCGGCCTCCTTGGTCACCTCGGTGCCGGTGATCCCCATCGCCACGCCGATGTCGGCACTCTTGAGTGCCGGTGCATCGTTGACGCCGTCGCCGGTCATCGCCACGATCTCTTCCTGCTGCTGCAGTGCGTCCACGATGCGCATCTTGTGCCGGGGGGCGACCCGGGCAAAGACCGAGTGCTCACGGACGGCCTGGTCGAAGGCAGCATCATCCATCGCGTCCAGTTCGGCGCCGGTGACTGCCTGGTGGCCGGGCTCGACCATGCCCAGGTCGGATGCAATGCGGGCTGCCGTGCCGGGATGGTCGCCGGTGATCATCATCAACCGGATACCTGCGCCGCGAGCCTCGGCAATCGAATCGGATGCCTCCCTTCGTGGCGGGTCGATCATGGCGGCGATGCCGACGAAACACAATCCGGTCTCATCGTCCTCGTCGTAGACCTCACCCAGGTCGGCGGTGCTGGACAGCCGGCGCATGGCGACCGCGAGAGTGCGGTAGGCCTGACCGGCGAGCTGATCAGTGCGCTTCAGGATCTTCTCGCGGCGGGCCTGGTCGAGCGGTTCCTCGCTGTCGTCGACCAGCAGGTGCGAGCAATTGGCCAACAGCACGTCCGGTGCACCCTTGGCGTACATCACCGTGCCTTCATCGGGTAGCCTGCCCACCACCGACATCATCTTCCGGGCACTGGTGAAGGGCACCTCCCCCAACCGTTCATAGGCCTTGATGTCGCCGAGCACCCCGTCTATCTTGTGCGCGGCCACCAGGAAGGCGGCCTCGGTCGGATCGCCCTGGATCTGCCACTCCCCCTGCGGGTCCTCCTCAAGGCTGGAATCCCCGGCGATCGAGCCGCCGCGCAGGACGACCTGGGCCTCATGCAGCACATTGGCCGGCAGCGGTTTGCCTGACTGGGTGACCCCTCCCTCGGGTGTGTAACCAACCCCACTGATGTCGACCTCGCCGCCTGCGGTGACCACCTTCTGGATGGTCATCTCGTTGCGGGTCAGGGTGCCGGTCTTGTCGGAGGCGATCACCGAGGCAGAACCGAGGGTCTCCACCGAGTTGAGGTCCTTGACGATGGCCTTCTGCCTGGCCATTCGCTGGACGCCCATCGACAGCACCACCGTAAGGATCGCTGCCAGGCCTTCCGGCACAGCGGCAACAGCCAGCGAGACAGCCAGGATCAGTGCGTGGATGATGGCATCCAGATCGCGTGCCGGCGACATCATGATCACCGTGATCATGACGATCGCAGCAATGATTATCACCAGGCCGCCCAGCAGTCTGCCCAGGCGATTCAGTTCATTGGTCAGGGGTGAGGGCTCCGAAGTGGTCTGGTTCAGCATGGCCGCGATGGCACCCATCTCGGTGCTCATGCCGGTCTGGGTGACCGCCACCCGTCCAGTGCCCTGGGTGACTGCCGTGCCCTTGAAGACCATATTGCTCCGGTCACCCAGCGGGACGTCGCCGGTCAGGGTGCCCTCTTCCTTCTCGACGGGCTCGGACTCACCAGTCAACGAGGCCTCCGCGATGCGCAGGGCTGCCGAGTAGAGGATGCGGCCGTCCGCGCCGACCTCGTCACCCTCGGCCAACACCAGGATGTCACCAGGCACCAGATCGACCGATTCGACCTCGATGCGGCGCCCGTCGCGCAGCACCGTCGAATGGGCCTGGGTCATGTTCTGCAGCGCAGCCACTGCATCGGCGGCCTTCGACTCCTGCAGGTAGCCCATCACCGCGTTCAGCACCACGATCAGCGCGATCACTATCGCATCCACCGGCACCGGCTCGGCTTCCGGGCTGGAATCCAGTGCCCAGGCGATTGCCGAGATGACGATTGCAGCCATCAGCAGGTAGATCAGTGGCGAGTTGAACTGTGAACCGAAGAGCTTCCACTTCGGGGTGGGTGGGGTGCCGCGCAATTCATTGGGCCCGGCCTCGGCCAATCGCCGGGCAGCTTCATCAGCGCTCAGCCCGGCTTCGGGATCAGTGTGCAGGTGCTCGATGACATCGGTCGTCTCGGTCACCACTGGATCGATCTCGAGGGTCAGCGTCACCTCTTCAACCTACGCGCTGACTACAAGTTCCAATAGCGGCCGGGGTGCTGGTTGGTGGCTGCCGATCCACCACCGGGGGCCTGTTGCCCACTGCTTCGCAACGTCGATTCAGGCGGGACCGGGGCTGAGCCGCAGCCGGCGGAGCAGCGGACTCTTCTTGTCGAGGTGGCCGGCCATTCGGGTCAGCATGTCGTCCAGGAAACTGATTGCGCTCAGGATATGTGGCCCCTTGTTCAGCATCACGCATTCGGATCTCACCGACAGCGCGGCATCGGTCACCTCTGCCCTGGACGGACGCCCGGACTTGGCGAGGTTCTCAAGCACCTGGGTCGCCCAGATCACCGGGATGTGGGCTGCCTCACACAACCACATGATCTCTTCCTGGAGTTCGCCCATCCGCGTCCAGCCGGCCTCCACAGCCAGGTCTCCGCGGGCGATCATCACCCCGATACGCGGTGAGCGCATCACCTCAAGCAGGATCCCCGGCAGGTTGCCGAAGCCCCTGGCGGTCTCCATCTTGACCACGATGGGAAAGTCTGGTGCACCCAGGTCGGCAAGCGCGTCGCGCAGTTGGACGATGTCCTCGGCATTGTTGACGAACGAGAAGTGCAGCCCGTCTGCGTGCTCGACGATGAAGGGCAGCACCGCGCGGTCCTCATCGGTCAGGGCCGGCAGCTTCAAGTCGGTATCTGGCAGGTTGATGCCCTTCTCGGCGCGCAGCCAGGCACCCCGCTGGTCGATATCGGCCAGCCGGACGTGCACCTCGCGCCCACCGGAATCGCTCGTGGTGACATCGACTACCGGGCCACCGAACTTGCCATCGTCGAAGTAGACGCGCTGGCCCACCCGTACTGCATCCAGTACCGACGCGATTGTGCAACCTATCCGGACTTCGCTGGCTCCCGGGTCGGCAGGGGTCAGGTCGCTGGTCACGATCAACAACTGGCCCGGGTTGACCCGGATGCGCGGGCGGCGCTTCTTGCCGCCCCGTCCTGGTTTGGGGTCGACCGCGATTGGGCCGGTGCGCAGCTTGGGCCCGGCCAGGTCGATGAAGACCATCGCGCGGTGCTCTGCGGGCAGGTCACGGATGCGGGAGATCATGCGCTGCCACACCTGCGGGTCATCGTGCGCGCTGTTGATCCGGAACAGTGCGCTGCCACGTTCGGCGCACAGTCCGATGAAATCGGGGTCGTCGGCTGATTCGGTCGGCAGGGTGGCCATCACCCGGGTCGCCCTGCCATAGCGGCGGGGCCCGAATAGTGCATCGCTGTTGATGCCCAGGCGTGCCTCACCGATGTCATGGAGCTCCTGGGCGTGCGCGACATCAAAGTTCTCGTCGCCGTTGATCGCGCGGGCAGCCGAACGCACCAGGTCGATGGTGGGGGCAACATGCGCCTCACACCGGCCCAGCGACGAAAGCCCCCAGCGTGACAGGCCATGCTGCAGCCTGCGCAGGTCGACCGAGCGCAACGCCAGGTAGTGCAGCAGGTTGAGTGCGCTCTCACGATGGTCCGGATGCACTGCGTCAAGAAGTACTTCGTCGGTCTGGCCAGCAGCGATGATGTCGTGGTGCAGCAGGTCCAACTGTTCACACAGGTCACTGAGACTGGGTTGTTCGACCATTCTTCCTCCCGGTGCCGACCGTTTCCGGCCGGAAGCGACTTCACCGTGACTGGCGTCCGGTTACTTGACCATGCCAGTGGTCAGGGCTGGGGCCGGCCAACCCGTCAATCAGTGGGAGTGTCGCGGACGACTGCTGTTGCCACCTGGGCGTCGCGAACGACCCGTTTGCTGGTTGAGCCGAGCAGCAACCCGGCCAGCGTGCTGCGGCGGCGCCGGGCCCCCAACACCAGCAGCCGGCAATCAGCAGCGGCCTCGCCAAGCATCCAGGAGGCCGGCCCGACCTCGACCCGGATGTCGACGGTCAGGCCAGGGTTTGCCGCCAGCGGGCGGGCCAGCAATTCACGTACCGATCTTGCTGCGGCCTCGGTCTGCCCCTGATGGTCCACGAAGGCCAGGGCCCGCAGGCTGGCACCGATGCGGGCTGCGGCGTCCACCGCGAACTCGGCGGCTGCCGTGCCGGGCGAGCCAGGGTCGATGCCGAGCGCCACCACATCTTCTGGTTCGGGCGACAGGTCGACAGGAACCACGATCACTGGTCCGGGAGCCTGGTTGACCACCCCGGTGGCCACGCCACCGATCCACGCTGAAAGGGCACCACCCACTCCCCTGGTGCCGATCACGACCAGGGCGCCAGTCCTGGAGGTGTCCACCAATTGGTCGGCCGGAGTCCCGGTCCAGACAGCGGTACCGATATCGAGCCGCGGGTGGATACCCGCCAACTCCGCCCTTGTCTGGTCGAGGATTTCGGTGGCCTGGGTGTGCTGGTCAGCGTTGGCCCCCGAGTGGGAGCGCAAACGCGCGCCGTCGGTGGGGCTGCCGGTGATCGCGACCAGCTGCAACGGCGTGCCGTAGCTGGTGCACCATTGCGCTGCCCACCTGGCTGCGGACAATGACTGGGGTGAACCGTCGATGCCAGCAACCACCAGGTCGATCCTGTTCATGGCCACCTCTCAGAAACGCAGCAGGGCGGCTGCGTTGCGGTCCTGTGGTTGGTCCAGCCCATGGACGGCCCCACCCATCTGCAGGGTGAGCCGGAGTGCCTCTTCAACCGAATCGTCGGCCTCGGCGTCCGGGTCGAGGAAGATGTCCGAGACCCGGCCCTGCTCTGCGGCCTTGATGATCTCGGCGCCATCCAGCAGTGCCTCGTCGCGAGCCCAGGCCGCGTTGATGCGGTCATTGGCCTGGTCGTGCGGCAAGGTGTGGGCCTCGGCCACGATCGGCCAGATCTGCTGGTGCAACTCGTGGGCCGGGGTGTTCTGGTGCGAACCGGACAAGGTCTTTTCCAGGAGGCTGGATTGGTTGACCAGCTTGCGGAACTCCGTGGTGACCTCGGTGGTGCCGGCCAGCACCAGGGGGGCACGGGGTTCGTCCTTCAGCCGCTCATCCAGTGCTCCTGCCACAGTCCGCAGGTAGCGGGTGACGGCGTTGGACACGGGGGTCGATCCCCCGCCGTGACCATGGAAGCGTGCCCGGTCAGCGTGGGCAGAATGCTGCAGGTGCTTCTGACGCTCGATGTGGCCGAACGCCTCGTCATAGCTGGCCGGGATCGGGCCGAGGTCTGATTCCTCGAGCGAGTTGATGGTGCCTTCGAGCAGCCTGGCACCATCGGCGCTGATGGCCAGCACCCGGAAGCGGGTGTCGTCGGCAACAAACGGCACCAGGCGGGCCAGGCGCGGCCACCGACCGGCACTGGCTGATGGTGTGACAGCGGAGGGCAGGCGGAACAGGTGCTCCTGGTCAGCCGAGACCAGCGCGATCAGGCCACCGGTCTGGAACTGCCAGAAATTGAGGTCCCGGCTCAACTGGTTCAAGCGTTCAGAGATGCGCTCGGTGCTGGCCTCCGCGTGCTCCAGGCGCTCCAGTGCGCTCAATGCGTCGTTGGCCAGGTTGCGAAAACGAATCGGGTCCTGGCGGGTCTCGGGTCCCGTGCGATGGGTTGGCATGGTGATGGTTACCCAGATCCCTTCCGCCTGGGCCAATTCACGCAGTTGATCGAGGGTTATCTGGTCGATGTGGTCATTCATTTAAGCGGAATCCTCTCTCTGATTGCCGTTCGACTGATCGCATAACACATCGCGATCACCACGCGCCGCCAAGTGCGTGAGGTGCAGACCGAACCCCACAGCAGGCCCGCTGGTTCCAGGGCCAAGACCGGCATCGGCCGGTCACTGTGGCCCTGCAAGCAGACCCTCCTGCCTGCGGACGGGGCGGTATCGGTCTACCCTCCAATCTATTCGACTGGTTGGCGACTTGGTGGCTCCAACTGCCCGCCACATCAAGGGCCAGATCCCTCCAGCGCGGCTTTCGGAATCAGACCAAGGCGGGCGAGCACCTTGATGGTCGCCCCGACCCCGTCCTCGGCCCTGGCCTGTACACCGATCAGGGCGGCGCGTTCGTCATAGCGGCCCGAGGTGAGTTCACGCATGGCGCGAGCCAGCGAACGTGGCGTCAAGCGCTCTACGGGTAGCGGACTGGGGCCGACACCCAGACTGTGCAGACGCTCGGCGTGGTAGGGCTGGTCGACCTCGAATGGCACCGCCATCGAGGGCAGACCTGCCCGAAGCCCCTCATGGGTACTTCCGGCACCACCGTGGTGGATCATTCCGGCCATCCGGGGCAGCAGCCAGTTGTGCGGGATCGGCTCGATGAGGAGCACCCGGTCGTCCACCAGCCCGATGCGCTGCCCGGGGCCGACAGTCGTCACTACCCGTCGATGGGCGATCCGGGCGGAGTCGGCCAGCAACTCGACATCGCCACCATGCCTGCCCGAGACCCCGCTCAATGAGCCGAATCCGACAAAGATGGGTTTGGGTCCGGTGCCCAGGAAGTCGACCAGTTCACTCGGCGGCAGCATCGGCAGCCGTGGCATCGCCAGGTAGCCGGTCTGGTAGGTGCCCTGGGGCCAGTCCGCAGCCGGCGGGACGAGCAACGGACTCGCCGCGATGATTGCGGGCTGGGGTCCGGCCTGGTTGGCCGCCGTCCGCCAGTTGCGGCCGTTACTGGCGCGCATGCGTCGCAGGATGGGGCGTCCGAGGTTGGTCGCGATCATCCAGTTCAGGCGGGTTCCGATGCGGTTGTAGGCATCCCAGCGGCCGAACAGGTCAGGCATATAGTGCGAAT
>JBMNPP010000116.1:0-8943 GCA_050943675.1 Brooklawnia sp. | reverse complement strand
TGACCGGGGTGAGATGCCGAGTAGTCCGCCGATTTCGAGGCTGAGGAATTCCCCGACCAGTGGGGTGCCGTGGTGGCCGCCGGGGATGAGGCGTTCCATGCCGTCCAGGACGTGGTTGATGTCTACCTGGTAGAGGTCTGCTGCATGGGTGATGGCCACCAGTTCTGCGACTTCGGCGGCCTGGAGTTGCTGGTGGGCGTGGTCGAGCGCGTCGAATGCATCTGCACTGGTTGCGGGGTGGGTCCAGTCTGGTTGGTCTGGTGGGTCGAAGTGGGGTGGGGGCAAGTCCCCGGGGGTGTGGGTCATGCCTCCATTGTAATCGATCAAACCCCCGAAACAAGGGCAAACCACCTAGAAAACAGCACTTGCTTGTGAGACTATCCACTCTGGTTTTCCCCTGGACGAGCGACTGCGCGGGACCTTCCGGCCGCGTCGTCCCAGAAGTACCGTCACCGAGCCGAGGTTCGCTCGATTGGGGAGCCAAGCTCGCCAGTCTCGCCGAGGAATCGAAGATGCAGGAAGGCTGAGGTAGACTCTCCACGCTGGTTTTGATTCAGGCATGCGTGTCGTGGTTGATGAGATCCGGTACTAGGCAGGACGCCTAGACGCGCCTATAGCTCAGTTGGCAGAGCAGGGGACTTTTAATCCTCGGGTCCAGGGTTCGATCCCCTGTGGGCGCACCCATGAATCGGCTTGGCAAAGTGGCTGACGTTCGAGGGGGTGGGTGCGTGACTGCCGTGTCAGTTCACACGAAGCCTTGACTGTCCTTATAACGAATAATAACCTCCACCATATGAGAACCCAGCCCCCGTTGCTTGCCCCCGTCTTTCGGTCGGAGGGCCAGGCTCGGCTGTTGGGTGTGGTCCTGCTGGGCGCTGATGAGCTGAGCATCACCGATCTTGCCGATCGTGCGCATCTGGCCTACCCGACTGCCCATCGGGAGGTGGCTCGATTGTTGAACGCCGGCATCCTGATCGAGCGGGTGGTCGGGAGGAGCCGTCTTGTGCGGGCGAATCCGGACAGCCCGCTGACGTCTCCCCTGCGTGAGATCCTGCTGGTGGCTACCGGACCGGTGACCTTGCTGGCAGAGGAGTTCGCCGGTGTGCCAGGCGTGGAGGCGGTGTTCCTGTATGGGTCGTTCGCAGCTCGGATGCGCGGCGTAGAGGGACCGGCGCCGCAGGACGTTGACGTGATGGTCGTCGGGTCCGCGGACGCGGGCGTTGTCTATGACGCCTGCGAGCGGGTGGAGCGGCTGGTGGGCCGCCCAGTCAACCCGACAATTGTGACCCGCGCAGAGCTTCGGCGCAGCAGTGGCTTCCTTGATCAGGTTCGTTCTAGCCCGATCGTGCCGGTCATAGGGGATGTGCCGTGGCAGTGATTGCTTTGACTGCGGTGCAGCAGCACGCGGTTGATGCGCTGGTTACCGGAGGGCGTTTGGTGGCGGTGCCTGTGGATCTGGGGCGTGCCGGGTTGTTCATGCGCCAGGCCCAGGATGCGATTGTTGACTTGCCGAACCTGACTCGGATGCAGAACCGCTACAACCTTGCCTATGACGCCTGTCATGATCTCGGCGAGGCGTTGTTGGCGGGTTACGGCTACCGCACCCGCAGTGGATCGGGTCAGCACGAAGCATTGGGCCGGTTCCTGCGAGTGGTGATCGAGCAGTCAGTCGGGACCACCCCTCGGCTTTTCCGGCGAGACCCTGCTACTTCCAGCTCAACCGAGAAGGTGCTGGCCGCGTTCAATGGGTACGCGACCGACTGGCTAGCACTATCGATCGAATAACAGCAAAACGAGGGGGAACGACCGATGAGCAAACACCCAAGCCAGGCGAAGACCACCACATCTGCCGGGGTGCTGGATCTGTTCAGTCTGGCCGGCCGCCGTGCGGTGGTCACCGGCGGCGGACGCGGCATCGGCAAAGCCATTGCCACGGCCCTGGGGCAGGCCGGTGCCCAGGTCGCACTGGTTTCGCGCACCCGCCAGCAACTGGAAGAGGCGGCGACTGAGGTACCCAACTCTGCCGTGGTGGCGGCCGATGTCATCGAAGTCGACCCTGGCCAACTGCTGGACGACTGCGAGGCTGCACTCGGTGGACCTGTGGACACCATCGTGCACGCGGCCGGATTCCAGGTGCGGGTGCCTGCGGTCGACTTCAGCGCTGAGGACTGGAACAGCATCCTGCAGATTCACCTGACGGTGCCGTTCCGGATCAGTCAGGAACTCGGCCGGCGTCAATTGGCTGCTGACCGTCCCGGTAATCACATCTTCATCGGTTCGCTGAACAACTACCAGGCCGTCGTACCAGACATCACCGCCTACGGTGCAGCGAAGTCGGGGATCGGGGGCGTGATGCGGGCCCTCAGCCGGGAGTGGTCGGGCAAGGGCATCCGCTGCAATGGCATCGCCCCAGGCTGGGTTCTCACCGAACTGACCCGTAGCAAGTTCGACGACCCCGAATGGTCGGCGCAGATCCTGTCGCGAATCCCGATGGGACGCCTGGCCCAACCGAGCGAGATGGCTTCGGTGGCCGTCTTCCTGGCCAGCGAGGCGTCCAGCTACATCACGGGCCAGATGATCATCGTGGACGGCGGCTATACGACCTCGTAGATCCGGCCCGTGAGCGTCGGGCAGGCCTGCCGACGTACAATCTGCATCAATGTCGAAGAAGAAACCGGCGATGCCCAAGTGTCCGCTCCGACCCGGCGATCCCTGCAGCCTGTGTCATCCTGGCGCCACCGGCCCACATGATTGTGGACTGGTTTACCTGGTGATGGACGACGAGGAGTTGCGCGAACTCTACGCGGCCGACCGAGCGCGCCGGCGGATGGCGAAGCCTTCCAGTTGAGCGGTGCCGTCGGGGACCTTTGAATCACAACCAGGGGCAAAGCTGATGCGGGGACGGTGCGTGGTTCTTGTCGGTTCGTGATTTGAGGATGGCCCCCGCGCAGCAGGCGCGAGAGATTCAGAGAAGAAGGTCAGGCGACCAATCCCACGCGCCGTCAGTTGCGAGTTGGCCGCTCAGGACATCCCACATCCACAAACTGGCCACCATCACTGAGCACCTTTCAGCGCGGAGGTTCACTTCCGCAAATGCAACCCAAATCGACCGTTTAATCCGCAGTCGCGTAGTCTGGGGGCAATCGCCAAAGGCGATGAGGAATACAGAATGAGACTAACCAGACTCCGGGTTTTCGCAGGGCTTGCCGCGATCGCGTTGCTTGCGGGCTGCGGGGGCCAGCCAGCAACTGAGACGACACCAGAAACGACTCCTGCGGGGCCCGCCGAACGGGTGAGCGTCATTGTGGGGAGGATTCCGGGCTTCCTGAGCATCTCGATGGCGCACCTGTTGGAGGCGAACGAGAACGGTGAGACGGCCAATGACTATGGCACGGTTGTCGCCGCCAGCCCTGACGAGGTGACCGGCAAACTGGTTTCCGGTGAGTTGGACGCGGCCACCCTGCCAACCAATACTGCGGCCATCCTGTACAACCGCACACAGGGGGAGGTGCTGATTGCAGCGGTCAACACCCTTGGCGTCATCAAGATCGTGACCGATGATCCCGAGATCACCGAGTTGAGCGACCTGGTCGGGCAGCAGATCGACGCGTCCGGCAGGGAGCGATCCCGGAATACACCTTCGACCACGTCCTGCGCGCGAACGACATCATCCCCGGCGAGGACCTGGAGAGCACCTACTTCCCGGGCCATGACGAGGTGGCCGCCCGGTTGACCAGCGGACAGACAGGTCTGGCCACGATCCCGGAGCCCACCCTGTCAGGGGTCATGATGCAAAACGCCGACCTGCATGTGGTCGCGGACCTGACGGCCGAATGGCAGAAGATTCACCCCGAGGTGCTGCTGTCCCAGGGCAGCCAGGTCATCCGCAAGGACTTCATCGAGCAGAATCCCGAGGCAGCGGCGGCGTTCCTGGCCGAATACCAGGCGTCCGCCGAGGCCGTAAACGTGGACGTCGCGGACACCGCCGTCCTCACCGGCAAGTTCGACATTGTGCCTGAGAAGGTGGCAGCGATGGCGATTCCGGCGGCCAACCAGGTGTTCATCGACGGCGAGGAGATGAAGCGCGGTTCGCAGCCGTTCTTCCAGATCCTGTTCGAGGCAAATCCGGAGTCGGTGGGAGGCGCACTGCCTGGCGATGACTTCTATCTGGACCGCTGATAGTCCGTGAGGCGGCTAGGGACCGGGCTGATCGCACTCATCTTCTGGCTGGCGATATGGCAGTTTGCGGCCATGGCGGTAGATCAGGAATTGCTGCTGGTCAGCCCGGGCAGCGCCGCGGCCGCACTGCTCGGCGAACTCAGGTCGGCGAGCTGCTACCTCGCAGTCCTGCACTCACTGCGCAATATCGTGCTTGGCTTCGTCCTGGCCCTGGTGCTGGGATTCAGTTTCGCCTACCTCAGCTACTTTGTGCGTCCCATCGGGGTGGTGCTCCACCCATTCGTGAAGTTCATGCGGGTGGTGCTGGTCGCATCGTTGACCATCCTGGCGCTGGCATTCGTGTCCTCGCGCTGGCTGCCGATGTATGTGGCCATCCTGATGGTGCTGCCGATGGTCTACCTGAACGTGTGGCGAGGCCTGCACGAGACCGACCCGGAACTACTCGAGATGTCCCGGGTTTTCCGGGTACCGATGTGGCGCCAGATCGGCCGACTGTACTTCCCGACAACCCTGCCCTTCTTCTTCGCCGCTTACGAGACCGGGTTCGGTTACGCCTGGAAGTCCGCGGTGACAGCCGAGGTGATCGCGTCCGCCACCGGCAGCATCGGCGCGAACCTGTCCGACGCAAAGATCTACTTCGACATGCCATCGCTGTTCGCCTGGACATTGACGATCATCGTGGTGAGCCTGGCCACCGAGAAGGTCGTGGTCGCAGCCATCGCACCATTGCGCCGCCGCCATGCCCGCGTGATGCCCCATGATTGAACTCAGTGGAATCGGCAAACGTTACGGCGAACGCTGGGTGCTGCGCGGAATGTGCCTGCAGGTTCCGCGACGCGGGATCGTGGGTGTGGTTGGCCCCTCCGGAATCGGGAAGACCACCCTTTCCAGACTCATCATGAGGCTCGAGGAACCTGATGAGGGGCGGGTGGACTGGGACGGTGACCTGCGTCTGTCGGTGATGTTCCCGCAGGACCGGCTGCTGCCCGTGCTGAGCGTTGAGCAGAATTTCCGCTATGTCGGCATCGACCAGCAGCAGATGCTGGCGGCCCTCGACGGGCTGGACCTGTTACACGTTCTCGACCAGCGACCCGACACCCTGTCGACCGGGATGTCTCGGCGCATTGCTTTCGCCAGGGCCTACTGCCACCCGGCTGATCTGCTGGTGCTTGATGAGCCGTTCAAGGGGCTCGACGAGGACGCCAGAGAGGCGGTGGCCGCGATGATCATCCAGGCGGGGAAGAATCGTGCCGTCCTGCTGATCGACCACAACCTTGACCTCGTCGGTGACCTTGCCGAGCCCATCATCCAACTGCGAACGGAATGAGCGTGTTTCACTTCACCAGAGCCGAATTTGAGCAATTCCTGACCGAGGACGTCCCCTACTACGACCTCACCACCGCTGCCATCGGCGCATCCGGCAGCGCCCGCATCGGCTTTCGATCCCGCGAGGACGGGGTTGTCTGCGGCACCGAGGAGGTTCGTGGGCTGTTCGAGATCCTGGGGATGGAAACCGAATCGGCACTCAAGTCGGGGGAGCAGATCGAGCCCGGACAGGAACTCCTGGTGGGTGCCGGGGCCACCGATGCCGTGTTCGCGGTTTGGAAGGTCGGGCAGAACATCCTCGACAGGGCCAGCGGTATCGCCACCGCCGCCGCCCGCTGGACGACGAAGATCCGCGCTGCCGGCCTGACCTGTCCGGTGCTGACCACCCGGAAGAGTTTCCCGGGCACCAGGAAACTGGCCACCAAGGCGTGCGTCGTGGGCGGCGCAGTGCCACACCGCCTGGGTACCTCGGAGACCCTGCTCTTCTTCGCCCAGCACATCGCACTGGCAGGCGGCATGACGGCCTTCATCGACCGCATCCCACAGATCAAGACCACCCATTGCGAGAAGAAGCTGATCGTCGAATGCCAAGAGATCGACCGAGCACCGCTACTGCTCGCCGCCGGGGCGGACGGCATCCAGTTCGACAAGCTGCCGGCGTCCCTGCTCACGCAGTTGGTCCGCGAACTTCGGCCGCAATATCCCGAACGCATCCTTTTGGCCGCTGGCGGCGTGACTGAGGACAACCTGCTCGCCTACGCCGAATCCGGGGTGGACGGGATCGTCACCACCGCCCTGTACAACGCACGCCCGCTCGACATTGGCGTCACGATCGCACACTTGCCATGAGCAGCTCGCCGCGCGCTTGTTTGAAGTGACAAGGGCTGATTTCTGCTGGTGAATCGCCTGGTACTGCTCTTCGAGCATCGCGGGTTGACCATCCAGCGACCTGGCGGGCAGACAGGGAGGCTAGCTTGATTACATCTGGCCAGGTACAAGCCAACGGAGGGTTCATGACGGGAATCTGTCTGACGCCAAGCCTTCAGGAGGGCAACGAGGACCAAGCGGCAAAGGTCTTGCAATTCTATTACGGCAAATTGGATTACCTGCCCCTCAGCAAGAGTGGCAACAACGGGTTCACCGGCGGACAATGGGACGATTTCGACCCTTCAGGAACACGGGCGTGCTCGCAGTACGAGTTCACCTCGGAGGATCTGCTCTCGTCCTCACTGCTGTCAACAGCGATCGGGAACTGGGCGGTTCATGACATCCTGGTCCGGCGCAAGGACAAGTTCAATGAAGTGCTCGAAGGTCTCGCCAAATATGCACACGTCGACTTCGTAGACCTGACCGGTGTCGATGAGAGATCGTTTCCGGAAGGATGGGAGCTTTGGCGCCTGTTGAGAACGATTCCCAGGGTTGGTCCGACGCGTAGTAGCAAGCTCATGGCGCGCAAGTTTCCCTGGCTATTCCCAATCTATGACTCAGTTATCAAGAGGGCTGTGCTTGGCGGTTCCGGGAACTACTGGGTGCCACTCCACGAAGAGCTACGCAAGAATGACCGTAAGCTCCACAAACGTCTCCTCGATATTCGCGGCCGCGCACAACTGGACTCCGAGATCAGCCCTCTGCGAGTCTTCGACGTGCTCGCCTGGATGGACGGCACTGGAAAGTCGCGGCTCGTCCTCACCTGAGGGCTGCGAGAGACAACCTGGTCAAGTCCTCACGGCGAATGAGGATGACCCAAGTCGTAAGTGCCAGCCGCACAAGTCTTTGCAGGAACGAACAGCCAGTGATTGCGAGCAGGTCGGCTTGCGGTAACATCTCCTGTTGATTGTGGCAGTGTGGCCACCTCAGACGGGAGTTTGCATGTCTCTGCCGCCAAGAAAACAGATCCCACCGGTGGTTGGCCAGGTCACCAACGGATTCCAGTGGAATGGCAGTGAATGGATTCCGGTGCAGGGTCGGCCAACGCCACAGCCTCGCACTGGACCGCAAGCGCCTCCAGGGAACCGAACCCCACCGGTGGTTGGCCAGATAGCCAATGGGTTCCAATGGAATGGCCGACAGTGGGTCCCAGTACAGGGTCAGTCATCGCACCAGTCCCCACCGAGGGAATCGGCACAGCCATCCACACATCCAGAGGCAGCACCAAAGCGTCCTCTCTACTCGAGGTGGTGGGTGTGGGCTCTTGGCGCCGTCCTTGTGCTGGGGATAATAAGCCAGTTGAGCAGGCCTACGGGGAGCACGTCGGAGGTTGCGGCTGGGGCGCCGGTCGCTTCGACCTCCTATTCTGCGGTGACTGAACAGCCCGTCGAGCCATCGATCATGGCTGACGAGGCTCCACCTCCAGCCGCGGCCTCGTCGGAACCGATCCCAGCGACTCAATCGCAGACGGGAAAATACGACAACTATCCAGAGGTTGAAAAGGCCTTCATCTACGAGGTGCACAGCACGATTGCGAAGTACAACGCCGCCGAGACTGACCTTCAACGTTCAAAAGTCATGCGGGACAGGAACGCGGAGTTGTTAAATCTCTTGGGCGGTTACGAGGTCAGAGACTGGGTAGGAGTCATCGACACCGTTGGTGCGAACGGCGAGGGGAAGGCATATGTTTCTGTTGAGCTTTTCCCTGGCATACAAGTGAAGACTTGGAACAACGCGCTCTCGGATACGGGAGACAGCACGCTCATCCCGGACTCAGATCCGATGTACGATGCGCTGCTAGGAGTGACACCTGGTGATGAGGTCATCTTCAGTGGGACCCTGTTTGCAGACCCCAATGAAACGCTGCGCACCACGAACATGACCGAAACGTTCTCAGTGCGTAGTCCGGAGTTCCTCATGCAATTCTGGGCCATCTCGACGCCTTGAACTCTCCCTGCCGGATGGTCCAGATCTGTAAGAAGGGTGTCAGCGGCGCCTCGTGGCTCGGATTGATTGCTCTGGGACACGACACCGTTCAACATCGGTGTCACGGTGTTTGCCCGCCATAATCTACTTCGATATGCCATCGCTGTTCGTCTGGACGTTGACGACCTATCGTGGTCAGCCCTGCCGCCACGCCCGCGTGATGCCCCATGATTGAACTCTGTAATCGGCAAATGCTACGGCGAACGCCGGGCGCTGCGCGGATTGCACCTGCGGATTCCTTGGCGCGGGATCGTGGGTGTCGTCGGCCTCTCTGGAATCGGGGAGACCACTCTTTTCCGATTGGTCATGAGGCTCGAGGAGCGGGACGAGGGGCGGGTGCACTGGGACGGTGACCTGCGCCTTTCGGTGCTGTTCCCGCAGGACGGGCTGCTGTCCGTGCTGAGCGTCGGCCGCATCCTGTTGGCCGCTGGCGGAGTGACTGAGGACAACCTGCTCGCCTACGCCGAATCCGGGGTGGACGGGATCGTCACCACCGCCCTGTACAACGCACGCCCGCTCGACATT
>JBMNPP010000115.1:0-8949 GCA_050943675.1 Brooklawnia sp. | reverse complement strand
TCGCCCACCCCAACACGCGGCGGGAACACGCGTCGCGGATCACGCACAGATACAGCCACCCTTCGCCGGTGCGTAGGTAGGTGATGTCTGAGATCCAGACCCGGTTCAGCTCCCCGGTGTCCCAACGCCGACCCACCCGATCCGGGATCTGGTGGGTCGACACCCCTGGGATGGTGGTGACTGGGGTGAACATCCGCGGTGAGATCCCTTCCAGCCCTTGCCGTCGCATCGAAGCAGCCACCGTCTTCACGTTCACTCGATGGCCGGCAGCGTGGAGGTCAGCGGTAATCCGCGGAGCCCCATACACCTGGTCGGAAGCGTCGAACAGATCACGGACTTGTTCGTCCAGCACCGCTCGTCGTGTCTGTTGGGGGCTGGGCTCAGCGTTCCGTTGCCCCACCCAGCGGTAGTAGCCAGAGCGTGAGACTTGCAGCAACCTGGCCATCCGGGAGATCTCGAAGTTCGCCTTCTCCTGCGCCATCAGTTCAAACCGTTCCGCTGTGGTGGCTTCGACGCGAACAAGGCAGCTGCCTTTCCCAAGAACTCGTTGTCCTTGCGTAACTCGGTGACCTCTTTGCGGAGCCGTTTCAACTCGGCCCGCTCATCGACACTCAACTCACCTGTCGGTTCCCCTGCACGGCGGGCACGCTCGGCATGGACCCACTTGCCCAGCAGCTGCTCCCCAAGGCCCAGCTCCCTGGCCACGTGAGCCACAGGCCGGCCCGACTCGATCACACGACCAGCCGCCTGCGCCCGATACTCCGCAGTGAACCAACGACGCTTCCTCTGTACTGCCATCTGACACCTCTTCCCGCGGAATCCTGTCATCCCGCTAAACCAGGTGTCCACGAAGTCAGGCTAGGCCCAGTCCCAGGGGGCGGTGACTGCTCTCTCGGCTGTTTGCCCCTGGCGGGTGGAGCGCTGCGGCGACAGGCGTGATGCGCACGTCTTCCCGCCCGTGGCGAGTTGCAGGACCTGCTGTCAGGCCTTGTCACTACGCTGAAGGCATGTGGGCACACTCCAAGAACGTCGTAGGCAAGCGTCACCTGCTGTCGGATCACCTGCGTGGGACCGCCGAGTTGGCGAAGGGGTTCGGAGAGGCGTTCGGGGCCGCGGAGCTCTGCTACGGAGCCGGCCTGGCGCACGACGTAGGCAAGTGCATCGGCCCATGGCAGGATTACCTGCTTCTTCGGGAGGCCAAGGTGCCAGCCGCAGGGGTGGATCATAAGACTGCTGGGGCCTGGCTCTTTTCAGATGTCGCAGGCGCTCCGGGCCTACTCGCATTGCTCGGGCACCATTCAGGCATGCCGGATCAGACAGTCAGCGACAGGGGGAAGCGCCCGGATGCTGAGGCGCTCGGCATGGTTCGCGATCTTGTCCGCGATGCAGTCCTCGAACTGGAGCAGCTTCTTGGAGGTCAATCTCTCATTCCTCCTTACTGGAGTGGCAAGGAACTGGAGGCGCTGGAAATGCGTGTTCGTATGCTTCACTCCAGTTTGGTGGATGCGGACTTCCTCGACACCGAGGCGCATTTCAACGCAGAGCCTGTCCGAGTGCGCGATCCAGCTGACTTCGGTCAATTGTTCGATCGCTTCCTGACGAATCGAGAGGGGTTCTTGCGAACGCGACCGGCGGCCCGCGTGGACGCCATCCGCGAGAGCGTTTTCGAGGAGTCGCTCAACGCTGCCGCCGATGAGCCAGGCATCTATAGGTTGCCTGGGCCCACAGGCTCAGGCAAAACCATTTCTTCCACAGCTTTCGCGCTGCGTCACGCAGCCCTGCATGGCAAGTCCCGAGTAGTGATCGCGGTTCCCTTCCTGGCCATCACGACTCAGAATGCGCAGGTCGTCCGATCTCTGGTAGATCCTGATCAGGTCATCGAGCAGCACAGCGCGATCGATGCCAAGGAGCGCAGCAAGCTGGGTGCAGAGAACTGGGATGCCCCAGTGGTCGTCACTACGACCGTCCAACTCTTTGAATCGTTGTTGTCCAATTCCCCGTCGAAATGCCGGAAGCTGCACAATCTCGTTAACTCCGTTCTTGTTCTGGATGAGGTTCAGGCGATCCCGGTTCGTGTGCTGCCGGTGGTTTTGGACGTGCTTCGCATCTTGGTGAAGTACTTCGGGGTCACTGTCCTTCTGTCGTCCGCCACTCAACCTGCTTGGGATCAGTTGAGCGCATGGCGGGACGATCAAGAGATCGCAGTGCGTGATGTCGTGGCAGATCCAAGCGCACTCTACGCATCCCTGCGTCGCACCGAAACGTCCTGGCTAGAGGTCAGCACACCGACAGAATTTGCACGCCTGATCCGTCACGAAAAGACGGCTTTGGTGATCGTCAACAAGACGGGACAGGCCCGAGACTTGGCCCGGCTACTTGCGGAGGAATCGCCCCATCAAGTGTTGCACCTGTCCACCCGCATGTATGCGGCTCACCGAGCGAAGATTCTTGAGCAGGCTCGCGATCTGTTAGCGCGGGGGGAACCCTTCGTGCTGGTATCGACACAACTCGTCGAGGCCGGGGTCGATCTCGACTTTCCCGTCGTGTTCCGGGTCATGGCGCCCGCGGAAAACCTGCTCCAGGCGGCAGGACGCTGCAACAGGGAGGGTGCCCTGCAGAGCGGACGGCTTGTGGTCGTGGACTGCAGCGAGTGGACGCCTTTGCGCGACTACGAGACCGGCATCGCCAAGACAGTCCAGCATTTCAAGAGGCAGGCTGTCGACCTAGACGATCCCGAGGCCATGGACGCCTACTTTGCGGACTATTACGAGACCGCCGCGGTCGATCGACAGGTGCAGGCGACCAAGATCAACTCTGACCGCAGGCAGCTCTATATGCGGTCAGTCGCCAGAGCTTTTCGCATGATTGAGGACGACTCGCTGACAGTGGTGGTTGCCCAAGCACCCGGAGCGGAGGAACTCCTGGCAGATTTCCGGCAGGTACAGGCACGCGGGGGAGCTCCTGGCCCGGAGCGTTGGCGGAGGCTTCAGCAGTTCTGTGTCAGCATTCCTGCGTACTTGGCATCTCGGGTCTCACTGACTGAGGAACTCCCCGGTGTTCTTGTCAGTAGAGCCTGCTATGACTGGCTTGTAGGCATCGATGTCGATGCTCAATCGCCTAACGACTCAATCTTCTAGGCAAGGAGGCCTTTGATGATGCAACTGCCAACCCGCGACGGCTTTCCCCCTGTTGTGGTCGAGGTCTGGGGCGATGCTGCCTTGTTCACTCGGCCTGAGGCGAAAGTCGAACGATTGACGTACCCAGTGATGACGCCATCAGCTGCGGTGGGGATTCTGGAAGCCATTTCTTGGAAACCTGAGTTCTCCTGGCAGGTGGTTGCCATTGAGGTGCTGGCGCCGATCCGCGAAGCACGTATTCGCAGAAACGAGACTACCCAGGTGCTTTCCCAAACGGACGCCCTGAAAGGAGGAGTGGTCGACACAGCAGCCCACCGCACCCAGCGGACGTCCACTTATCTTCGAGATGTTCGGTATCGAATTCACGCCCACGTGGTCTTACGAGATCATGCAAGCGATCCAGCCGCAAAGTACCGAGACCAGTTCCGGCGTCGAGTCGAACGAGGAGCATGCTTCAGTCAACCCTACTTTGGCACCCGTGAGTTCCCGGCAAACTTCGGATCAGTTACGGATGCAGAGCCGATCCCGGTCAGCGCGGACTTGGGCGTGATGCTTCACTCGGTCAGCCACGGCGTACAGGGGAGAAGCCCAGTCTCCGCATGGTTCACAGCGCGCCTCGACAACGGAGTGCTCATGGTCCCCGAGACAGGCATCACGGCGGGAACCCCGGCATGAAAGGTCTGTATCAGTCCCTCGTCAAGTTCGCAGATCTTGCTGGGGTGGTCGGCAAGCCTCACCACGGGCTAACCAAGTTCGAATGGCAACTTGAGTTGAACGCCGATGGATCTCTGGCATCACCAGAACTTATCCCACTTACCAGCCAACGACAAGTTGGCAGGCGGGTCAAGGAGCTCCCATACATGGAGATCTACGTGCCGCGCACGACCCGGACCAGGGGGGTCCTGCCCATGCTTGGAGCTGATCACATCGCGTACGTGTTGGGCTGGGCACAACCACCGGAACGGGCACCTGACCAATCTGAAGCGGAGTGGCAAGAAGCCAAGGACAAAGAACAGGTGACGGTGCACAAGAAGCATCGAGCATGGGTCGACCTGATGTCCTCTTGGGCCGAGTTCGCGGAGGCACAAGGTGATTTCGTACCCCACGCAGTCGTGTCGTTCCTTCGGGGTTACAAAGACCAAGTGCAACGTCCAGAGAAGTGGACCAGCAAGGACGGTGTCTATCTTAGAGTCGATGGGCGCCCTGTGGTCGAGGCTCCTTCGGCGGTTGCCTTCTGGACGAAGACGGTGGACTCGAAAAAGGCGACGGGTGCTGAAGGCCTCTGTTTGGTGTGCAGCGAGTTTCGTCCACTGGTGGATACCTTTCCAACTCAGATCAAGGGCCCGCTTCTTCCCAATGGGCAGTCTTCTGGAGTGGCCCCGGTGAGCGTGAACGAGATTGCCTACGGGTATGGGCTTACGAAAGGACTGGGCCAGGTTCCAGTCTGTATGGATTGCTCGCTGGCGATTGTTGCTGCGCTCAATCATCTGCTGGACGCCGAGGAGCATCGCTCGCGAACACCTGATTCCGCCACGATCTGGTGGATTGAAGAAGCGGAACAACACAACCCTGCTCTCATCCTTGATGAGGCAAGGCCGGAAGATATCTCATCCCTGCTGAACAGCGTCCAACAAGCAAAACCCCTCACAGCCACCCTGGATCTCAAGGAATTTCATTCTCTCATTCTGCAAGGGAATGCCTCGCGGATGATCGTAAGGGATTGGACACACATGCCAATCCGCGCCCTGCAGCAGAACATCGCAGACTGGTTCCTAGACACTGAAGTGCAGCCGCTATCGCTGACAGGACGGTCTTACCAACCCTTGTGGCTGTTGGCTATGTGCACTGGACGGTTTGATGCTGGCAGCGGCAAGTATTTTGCTATCACCGATTCTGTTGGAAAGCACCCACATGCGGTAACGGAGACCCTGCGCGAGGTGGCCCTAGGCGGGCTGCCACTGCCCAGAGAGATCGCCGCACACCTTGTGCAGCGAATAGCTGCCGATCGCCGAATAGATGATCCGCGTGTGGCCTTGCTGCGTCTCTATTTGATTCGAAAAGACAAGAAAGGACGGATAATGACGGGTTTGGATGTGTCCAATGGTCGCCCTGCCTATTTGCTCGGACGACTCCTCAGTGTTTATGAAGACACCCAATACGCCTCCTCCACGCTCGGTGGGGGTGAGGCGCCAAACGCAACATTCGCCGACAGGTACTTGGCAGGGGCGATCACTTCACCTCGATTGGTGCTCACTGCCGGCGCAAAACAGTCGGCGGCTTGGTTGGCCAAGTTGCGCAAGAGCGGGCGTGACTACTTCGCGAAGAAACAGATAGACGAGATCATCTCTCGGCTAGACCCGGCGGAGCCCGGGCCAATTCGTGCATCGCTCGATGAGCAAGCTGAGTTTGTGCTCGGCTACCACCATCAGCGGGCGGCAAGCCAAGCCGACCGCCAGAAAGCAATTCAGGACAAGAAATTGGCAGACGCCATTCAAAACTACTCTGCCACACAACCGACAATGCAGGAGAACGATCATGATCTCTCGTAACGATCCCGAAGTCCGGCACGACATCGTTTTGTTGTTCGATGTGACAGACGGAAATCCCAATGGCGACCCTGACGCGGGAAACCGACCAAGAGTAGATCCCGAGACTGGCCATGGTCTTGTTACTGACGTTGCTATCAAGAGGAAGATCAGGGACACCGTGGGGCTGCTTGCAGCCGACGAGTCACGCTACGGGATTTTCATCACGGCAGGTGGCGCCCTGCAAACGGTGCTTGAACGCTCTTACGCAGAGACCGCAACGAAACTGGACAAGGCAACTAAGGACGCGGACGATGCTCGGAAGTGGCTCTGTGAGAACTACTTCGACATTCGAATGTTCGGTGCAGTCCTCTCTGTTGGAAAGACTCTCGCATTAGGACAAATCCGTGGACCGGTTCAAGTGTCGTTCGCGCGAAGTTTCGATCCCGTTACGCCGATCGAGCATACAATCACCCGCGTAGCGCACACAACCTTGAAGGACGCGCAAGAGAAGCAGGGCGGGACCATGGGCAACAAGTGGACGATCCCTTATGGTCTGTACCAAGCCACTATCTCGTATTCCGCCTCAAGGGGGATCCAGACTGGCGTTTCTGAACAAGACCTCGACTACTTGTATCGGTGTCTTGTCAACATGTTCGATCACACCTCGAGTGCCGCACGTCCGATGATGGCGACCCGTCGGTTGATCGTCTTCTCGCACGACGATGCGTTCGGCCGGGCGCCGATGCCTAGTTTGGTTGAGCGTGTTCGGGTGGAGCGGGTCGAAGGGGTGGACATGCCACGCAAGTTCAGTGACTATCGGGTGCTGCTCAACGATGAGGAGCTTCCGGAAGGCGTCAGTGTTGACCAGGTGGTTTAGCTCATGAGAGATCCCCTCCCGCTGTCTATCGTCGAGCACTATGCGTTCTGTCCCCGGCAGGCGGCTTTGATTCACATTGAATCTCAGTGGTCATCCAATGCGGATACCGCACAAGGAGAAGCCGACCACGCCGCCGTGGACCGTGGTGTCCGGTCATTGTCGCGGGAGGGGACTGTCATCTGGTCGTCGTTGCCTGTTTGGAGCGAGACTTACAGATTGCAGGGAATCTGCGATGTTGTGGAGTTTCGCGATGGTCTGCCCGTGCCGGTCGAGCACAAGCCCAAGTTGCACCGCCGGACGATCAATCCGGCAGCGCAGCAGGTTGCCGCGCAGGCCTTGTGTTTGGAAGAGATGTTTGACTGCAGGATCGACGAGGGGTTCCTCTTCACAAGGAAGGATCATCGACGCCATCTAGTCAGTGTCAACGACTGGCTGAGGCAGGCCACCCGAAGCACCATCAAGGCATGCCATGAGTTGGTGACCTCGCAACTGCTCCCACCCCCGGTAAGTGATGCGCGATGCAAGTCGTGCTCGCTTGCTGAACCGTGCGGAGTGCTTATCCCCAGCGAGGGTCTGGATAGATTCACTCCTCGCGAGTTGGGGGACTGGTGAAGTGGACATAAGGGACACGGTTTTCGTCTCAACACCAGGCACTCAGTTGAGGCTGGAGGCCGATGCCATGCGCGTGGTCCATCCTGACCGACCGGGTCGTCACTTGGTGCCCCTACACCGCGTGGAGTCGCTCGTGCTGTGGAGAGGCGTCGATGCAACACCTGATGTACTGACCTGGTGTTCAATCCATGGCGTTCAGGTGAGTTGGATCACGCAAAACGGCAAGCTGCTTGCGAGTATCACTGGCCACGAGTCCGCTCGTCCCCATCTGCGGTTGGCGCAAGTGCGCTCGTTCGATGATCCTGACAGGCGAGTGACCATTGCGCGATGGCTCGTCGCTGCGAAGCTTCAGAACTACAGGCAGCTCTTGCTGCGAGCCGCCCATGATGCCAATCGTGAACGCCAACGGGTTCTCCGGGGGATCGCAGAGATCCACGGGGAAGCGCTGGGGTCGCTGAAGGCGACTCAGAACCTGACAGAAATCCTCGGCGTCGAGGGGCGAGCTGCGCGAAGCTACTTTCGCAATTTGAACGCCCTCATCGAAGATGCGCCTCAAGGGCGCACTCGCCGCCCGCCCACGGATGCAGTCAACTGCTACCTCTCGGCGGCTTATGGGCTACTCCGCTCTTCCGTCCACAGCGCAATCGCTCATGTCGGGCTCGATGCCTCCATTGGATTCCTTCACGGAGTGCGTGGCGGCAAACCCGCGCTCGCGCTCGACCTCATGGAAGAAATGCGTGCGTTGATGGCTGACCGAATGGTCGCCACCCTCTTCAATCGGGGCGAGGTTCGGGCCGAATACTGGCGTGAAGCAGAAGGCGGGTCGGTATTCCTCACCGACGCGGGCTGGAAGCATCTACTGAATGCCTGGGTTGTTGCCCGGCAAAGAGAGTGGCCTCATGTTGGCTTGGGTCGGAAGGTGCGTGCAGCAGAAATCCCGTTCTGGCAGGCGCGAGCACTGGCGCGCCATCTCAGGGAGCCCGAGCATCAGTACGTTCCATGGCAGGTGGCTCGATGATTGAAGTTCTTGTTGTCTACGACGTGCGCACGGATGATCCGGAAGGCCAACGTCGGCTGAGGGCAGTGGCTAAGCTGTGTGAGGGCATCGGGCAGCGTGTCCAGTATTCAGTCTTCGAAGTGCGCTGCAGTGAGGCGCAATTGATCGAGCTTAAGGCCAAACTGCGCTCCACAATTCTTTCCAGGGATTCCATTCGCATATATCCTCTTCACCGCGGAACGCTCGAAAAAGTCCAGCATCTGGGGAAACAACCGCCACCACCATTACCTGACGCAGTCATCCTGTGACCTCGGAACCCCAAGCTCGCATCCCTCGGAGCAGGAGGCGCCCCACTCATCCCAATAAAGGGGGTGCGAGTTCTCCACAGCTCACTGCTGTTGCCAACTGATGGAATAATGGAGGCCCTGATCAATCAGGGTGGCTCCCGGCCTTCGGGTCGGGAGAGGATCGCAACACCCACGGCCCGAGGGGGTGCCTGCGCATGGCTCGGTGGCTCCCGGCCTTCGGGTCGGGAGAGGATCGCAACAGCACATTTGCCAGACGCCTACAAGATCGGCTCAGCGAGTGGCTCCCGGCCTTCGGGTCGGGAGAGGATCGCAACGGGGTGGCGACCGCCATAAAACAATCTCCTGCGGGCGTGGCTCCCGGCCTTCGGGTCGGGAGAGGATCGCAACAGTGCGAGGAATGCCCGCAGTCTCGGCCGCGGCACTCGTGGCTCCCGGCCTTCGGGTCGGGAGAGGATCGCAACGCCCTGCACGCGGGCGGATTTGACGGTCG
>JBMNPP010000114.1:0-8950 GCA_050943675.1 Brooklawnia sp. | reverse complement strand
TGGCGGGGCGCTCTGCTGCCATCGCAGCTTGCTGGCAGGGCAATTCAGTCAGCTGCATCAGTGCCCACAACCGGTTTCGACGCACTAACGTGAACACATGGCCAGCGACAACTTCAACACCACCTTGCGCCACGCTGAACTGCCCCTGGTGCTCGCCCTCGATATCGGCTCGACAGCCAGCCGCGGCTCATTGTTCGACGCCACCGGGCGGCCCATCAAGCCCAGGGCCAAGCAGCCGCATGCCTTCAGCACGGCCGCTGACGGAACCTCTGTGATCGACCCCGACCAGGTAGTCGACGAGGTTGCGGCAGTGATCGACAAACTGGTCGGTCAGGCCGATGGACGGCTGATCGGAGCCGTGGCGATGGACACCTTCGCCTCATCCCTGCTCGGGGTGGACGCCCGGGGCCGGGCCATCACGCCCTGCTTCAACTACAACGACAACCGCTGCGCCGGCGAGGTGGCCGGGCTGCTGGCCGATGCCGATGAGGACGAGGTACAGGACCGGACGGGCTGCCGCTTCCATGCCAGCTACCTGCCGGCCCGGTTGCGCTGGATCGAGCGCAGCTTCCCGGATGCCTGGGCTCGTGCCACGCACTGGATGTCGCTGGGCGAATACGTCCACCTGCGGTTGCTCGGCCAGGCCGTCGCCGGCACCTCGACCGCCGCCTGGTCGGGCCTGCTGAACAGGCGCACCGGGCATTGGGACGACCTGGCCCTCGAGTTGGCCGGGATACCGGCCAGCAAGTTGTCCCAGATCGCAGATCCCGACTACTCAATGCGCCCAGCCGCCGGATCCGTCGCGCACGACCGCTGGCCCGGGCTACGGGCGGCGCACTGGTCGGCCCCCATCGGTGACGGTTACGCCGCCACCCGTGGCGTGGGCACCGGATCGGGCAGCCTGGTGATCTCGCTGGCCACCTCCGGTGCGATGCGGCTACTGATCGAGGACCCGGTCGGTGATGCCGGGGTGCAACTGCCCTCGGGCCTGTGGAGCTACCGGGTGGATGCCGGGCACAGCCTGGTGGGTGGTGCGGTCAACGATGTCGGCCGGGCCACGGCCTGGATGCGCCGCGAACTGCAACTGCCTGATCCACAAACCCTTTCCGCCCAATTGCACACCCCACCCAGCCACATCACTCCCCTGGTGCTGCCCTTCTTCACCGGCGAACGGTCGACAGGCTGGCAGGGCAGCGCCCGCGCCACCCTGCACCAGGTCGATTTCTCGACCTCATCCCTGGAGCTCTACCGCGGAGTGCTGGAGGGCATCGTGTGGTCCTTCCAGCGGATCGCAGACCAGTTGCGCCAGCTGCACCCAACCGTGACCAGCGCTCGGGTCGGCGGCCGGGTGGCCAACGAGGCGCCCGGAGTGCTCACAGTGATGGCCGATGGCCTCACCCTGGAATTGACCGCGGTCAGCATCAAGCGCTCAACCCTGCTGGGCACCGCCCTGATCGCCCTGGACGAACTGGCCCCCGGCATCGAACGCTTCCCCGTGCCCACCGGCGAGGCGCTGCACCCCGATCCGCAGTGCGCCCGGTTCTATGACGAACGACAGCTGCTGCTGGACGAGCTATATACCGCAGTCATCGGTCAATAGCAGGGCAGCTGAGTGCCCCAGTGGACGTATTCGTGGTGAAACCACTTGTGGGCGCCAAAGTGCCAGATAGAGTTTCAAGCGGTTGAGTCAATTCGTCTTACTCAAGGGAGAACCATGAACAAGAACCTCAAGGCCCTGCACGATGCCGGCGTCTCGATCTGGCTGGACGACCTGTCCCGTCAGAAGATCCGCACCGGTGAGCTCGCCGACCTGATCACCGAGAAGTCCGTCACTGGTGTCACCACCAACCCCACCATCTTCGCGGCGGCCTTCCAGGACCTGAGCCAGTACGGTGAGGAATTGGCCGACCTCAAGGCACGCGGCGTCGAGGTCGAGGCTGCGATCCGCGAGCTGATGTCCCACGACGTGGCCGAGGCCTGCCGGGTCTTCTCGAAGGTCTACGCCAGCTCCGACGGCTATGACGGCCGTGTTTCGGTCGAGGTGGCCCCCACCCTGGCCATGAAGACCCAGGCGACCATCGACCAGGCCGCCCAGCTCTACGAGATGGTCAACGAAGAGAACGTGCTGATCAAGATCCCGGCAACCGAGCCCGGCCTGCCAGCCATCCGCGCCACGATCGCCAAGGGCATCAGCGTCAACGTGACCCTCATCTTCTCAATCGCGCGCTACGAGGCAGTCATGGACGCCTACCTGTCGGGTCTGGAGGACGCCCTGGCTGCCGGTGTCGACCTGTCCGGGATCCATTCAGTGGCCTCGTTCTTCGTCAGCCGCGTCGACACCGAGATCGACAAGCAGCTTGGGGACATCGGCACCGCCGAGGCGCTCGCGCTGCGTGGCAAGGCCGCCGTGGCCAATGCCCAGCTCGCCTTCCAGGCCTACGAGAAGGTCTTCAGCTCTGACCGCTTCAAGGCCCTGGAGGCCCAGGGCGCCAACAAGCAGCGTCCGCTGTGGGCCAGCACCGGTGTGAAGAACCCTGACTACGACGACACCATGTACGTTGCCGAGCTCGTCGCCCGGCCAGTTGTCAACACCATGCCCGGCAACACACTGGAAGCCTTCGCTGATCATGGCCAGGTGCGTGGCGACACGGTCACCGGCAGCTACGCTGCTGCAGAGAAGGTGCTGGCTGACCTGGCCGCCGTCGGGATCAACTTCGACGAGGTCTACGCCAAGCTCGAGAGCGAGGGCGTCGACAAGTTCGTGGTTTCCTGGGGTGAGCTGGTCGACGGCGTCACCTCCGCACTGGCAAAGGCCTGATCGACCCGCCCACCGACCGGTGGGCATGAACCGGAGAAGCCGTGAACAATTCGTGGACCAATCCGCTGCGCGATCCCCTCGACCGCCGGCTGCCCCGCATCGCGGGACCTTGTGTGCTGGTGCTCTTCGGGGTTACTGGTGACCTTTCGCGCAAGAAACTACTACCGGCGATCTACGACCTGGCCAACCACGGAGCGCTACCTCCCGGTTTCGGTCTGGTCGGTTTCGCGCGGCGTGATTGGTCCACCGAACAGTTCATCCAGGAAATCGAGAAGAGCGTCCGGGAGTTCGCCCGGACGCCCTTCCGCCCGGAGGTCTGGCGCCAACTGGTCAGCGGGATCGAATTCGTCCAGGGCAGCTTCGGCGATGCCGACGCCTTCGTCCGGCTGCGCAACACCCTGGAGCGCTTCGATCGGGAACACGGTACCGGCGGCAACCACGCCTTCTACCTGTCGATCCCACCCAAGAATTTCGAACAGGTAGTGCAACAGCTGGACGCCCACGGCATGACCGACCAGTCAGTCGGCTGGAAGCGGGCCATCATCGAGAAACCCTTCGGGCACGACCTGGCCAGCTCGCAGGACCTCAACAACGCGGTCTCTGCTGCCTTCCCACCCGAGTCGGTTTTCCGGATCGACCACTACCTGGGCAAGGAAACCGTCCAGAACCTGCTGGCCTTCCGCTTCGCCAACATGATGTACGAACCACTGTGGAACCGGAACTACGTGTCGGATGTGCAGATCACCATGGCCGAGGACATCGGTGTGGGTGGGCGCGCCGGTTACTACGAGGGCGTTGGCGCGGCCCGCGACGTGATCCAGAACCACCTGTTCCAGCTGATGGCGTTGACGGCCATGGAGGAACCAAACACCTTCGACCCCAAGGACATGCGCCGCGAGAAGGAAAAGGTCCTCGAGGCGTGCTCGGTGCCAGCCGGGCTGCACCTGCACACCGCCAACGGCCAGTACGCCGCCGGCTGGCAGGGCGGCCGCCCGGTAAAGGGTTTCCTTGATGAAGAGGGCATCGACCCGGGTTCGCGCACCGAGACCTACGCCGCGATGCGCATCGACATCGATTCCCGCCGCTGGGCAGGCGTGCCGTTCTACCTGCGGACCGCCAAGCGCGCACCACGCAGGATCACCGAGATCGCGCTCAACTTCCGACGTAGCCCGCACATGCCGTTCTCGCAACCCGATATCGAGGCGCTCGGGGTGAATGCCCTGATCCTGCGCATCCAGCCCAACGAGGGTATCGAGATGAACTTCGGCGCCAAGGTACCCGCCAGCCAGATGGAGATCCGGCAGGTATCGATGGATTTCTCGTACACCGGCTCGTTCACCGAGACCAGCCCGGAGGCCTATGAGCGGTTGATCCTCGATGTGCTGCTGGGCGACCCGCCGCTGTTCCCGCAGCAGCGCGAGGTGGAATTGAGCTGGGAGATCCTCGACCCGGTGCTGGAGTCCTGGGCAACCGGTGAGCGTCCTGAACAATACCCGGCCGGCACCTGGGGCCCGCGCGGCTCGGATGAAATGCTTGCGCGCGACGGCTTCTCGTGGCGACGGCCATAGGAGGTCACGATGAGTATCAGGCTGGAAAATACCGATGCCCGGCAGATCAACGAGACACTGTTCCGGTTGCGTAAAGAGGGCCAGGCAGCATCGGGACAGGTGCTGACCCTGGTCATCGATACCCCCGCCGACGGCTACGAAGAGGCAATGGCCGAGGCCCAGGAGGCCGGCGCGCTGCACCCCTCCAGGATCCTGGTCGCGATCCGCGGCCTGGACAACGAGCACCGGCTCAACGCGGAGGTGATCACCTCCGCATCAGCCACCGAGGTGATCACCCTGGAATTCTCCGGCGAGGCCGATGCGCACGCCGAATCCGTGCTGTTGCCCCTGCTGCTGCCCGAGTTGCCGGTCGTGATCTGGTGGCCCACCCGGACCCCGGACAACCTGGCCCACTGCGAGATGCGCAGCCTTTCGGACCGCCTCATCGTCGACTCGGCGCGTTGCGACAATCCGATCGCCAACGTGCACCAGATGCCGGCGAGCCACCTGCCGGGCACCACCGACCTGGCCTGGACCCGGCTCACCCGCTGGCGGGCCATGCTGGTGGCTGCACTCGATCAGGTCCGCGCGCCAGTGGTATCGGGCGCGGTGATGGGCCCAACCACCTCTGCACCCAGCGAACTGATGCGCGCCTGGCTCGAAATGCGGCTTGGGGTGCCGATCAGCCGGCCACCCGCCCACAGTGACTACCCCGGTCTGCACGGTGTCGACCTGGTGACCCAGGCTGGTGACGTCACATTGCGCCGCACATCGCCCACCGATGCCATCCTGTCGGTCCCGGACCAGCCTGATCGGCCAGTCGCGTTGGCCCGCCGCACCGTCCAGCAATTGCTCGCCGAAGAATTGACCCGGCTCAGCGGTGACGCAGCATTCGACCAGTTGATGGCCCACATGCTTGATCGGCAGCAAAAGCGCGGCCAGAGTTGAGCCATGAGCGGGCAACGCATCTTCCGATACCGGACGCTGGATGACCTGGCCACCAGCATGGCCGGGCGGCTCGCCCAACGCCTCGTCGAGTTGCAGGGCGAGCAGGACCGGGTACACCTGGCGTTGACCGGGGGAAATACTGCGGTGCCGATGTACAGTGCATTCGCCACCCTGGCCCAGGCCACCGCACTTGATGCCAGCAAACTCGAGCTGTGGTGGAGCAGTGAACGATACGTGCCCACCACAGACCAGCAGCGCAACTCGACAGCAGCACTGTCACTACTGGCCGGAAACATGTCGATGGTGTCCAGCCAGGTACACCCCATGCCCAGCAGCACCGGCACCTCCGACCCCGACGAGGCCGCCTACGTCTACGCCGAAGAGTTGGGTGATGTCGTTTTCGATATCTGCCTGCTCGGTATCGGCCACGACGGGCACATCGCCTCGATCTATCCCGGTCATCCGAGCCTGAAGGTGCAGTCCGAAACCTCCCTGCTGGCCCTGGGTGTGACAAATGCACCAACCGCTCCGCACGAGCGCGTGACGCTGACGCTCAACGCCATCAACAGGTCGCGCGAGGTGTGGCTGCTGGCCGCTGGCGCAGCCAAGGCCGAGATCGTCGCCCGAGCGCTCAAACACGATCCAAGTCTGCCTGCCGGGCTGGTGCACGGCGCAACAGCAACCAACTGGTTCCTGGATTCTGCGGCAGCCGCACTACTGCCCTACCACCGCTGCCAGTTCTGAACAGCAGCAGGGCGACTAGTAGATGACTTCCCCGTTGGCCCGCCGGGTGCGCAGCACCTGCAGTGCCTCGGTGAGGATGGCGACCGCCTCGTCGTCGCTGCGACGCTCCTTCACATAGGCCAGGTGAGTCTTGTAGGGCACATGCTCAGGGGGTGGCGGCGGGTTCGTCTGGTCAGTGCTGGCAGGCATCCCACAGCGGATGCACTCCCACTCGGTGGGCAGCTCAGCGTCCAGCGAGAAGGCTGGACGGGTCTCGTGCCCGTTGATGCAATAAAAACTAACTCGGGTGCGGGGTGCGGAATCGCCGCGCTCCGCCTCACCCATGGGGCCTGCTCCTACTCGGCTGCCCCTAATGGCGTTGCCACCAACCACAGTTTGCTCCCTCAAACAACCTAGTGAACTCTCGACCCGGCTAGACGCCGAAGCGGTACAGCAGCAAAAGCGCCAGGATGCACAACACCCATAGACCGCCCACGATGACTGTCAACCGGTCGAGATTACGTTCGGCGACTGATGTACCGCTCATTCCAGTGGTCATGCCACCGCCGAACAAGTCGGACAGCCCGCCACCACGTCCCTTGTGCAAGAGGATGAAAGCGGTCAGGATCACACTCAGCACGACCAGGATTATCGATACGGTCATGACTGGCCAGGTGATCAGCGGTACGAAAGTCACGGGAGCGATCATATCCCACCAAACGCGGCCACCCGAATCGGCGCAGTTGGCAACGGCGCCCCGCGCAGCCATTCCTGCTGCGGGACGCCGTTGTTACCGGTCTTGGGCTACTGGTTGTAGAACTGGACGATCCTGGCGAACTCCTCGGCATTCAGCGAAGCGCCACCGACCAGGCAGCCATCGACATCGGGCTGGGCCATGATCTCGGCCACATTGCTCGACTTGACCGAGCCGCCGTACTGGATGCGCACCGACTCTGCGGTCGCCTGGTCGTAGAGCTCGGCGATGGCCGACCGGATCGCGCCACAGACCTCCTGGGCGTCATCGGGGGTCGCCACCTCGCCGGTGCCGATTGCCCAGATGGGCTCGTAGGCGATCACCAGGGACGCTACGTCAGCCGCCGAGATACCCGCCAGCGCGGCCGTAACCTGCGCGACTGTGTGCTCTACCTGCCGGCCCGCCTTGCGGACGTCCAGTGCCTCACCACAACAGACGATCGGGGTCAAGCCCTTGCTGAGGGCCTTGATCGCCTTCGCGTTGACGAGCTCGTCGGATTCGTTGTGGTACTCGCGACGCTCGGAGTGCCCGATGATCACGTAGGCGCAGTCGAGCTTGACCAGCATGTCAGCCGAGATCTCACCGGTGTAGGCACCGTTGTCGTGCTGCGAGATGTCCTGGGCGCCGTGCTTGAGCGGCAGCTTGTCACCGTCGATCAGGGTCTGCACCGAACGCAGGTCGGTGAACGGCGGGCACACCACGGCCTCGCACTTGGCGGGGTCGTACTTCTCGTCAGCCAGGGTCCATGCCAGCTTCTGGACCAACCCCACCGCATCAATGTGGTTGAGGTTCATCTTCCAGTTGCCGGCCATGATTGGCGTGCGGGTCATCAGCGGTCATCCTCTCCGGGCGCCGGCTGATCGTCAATGACGGTCAGTCCGGGCAGTTGCTTACCCTCAAGGTACTCCAGCGACGCACCGCCGCCGGTTGAGATCCAGCCAAACTGCTCGTCGGCGTAGCCGAGGTCACGAACGATGGCAGCTGAATCGCCGCCACCGACCACTGTGAGGCCGTCCACCTCGGTCAGTGCCCTGGCCACGGCAGCAGTCCCCTGCGCCAGTGCCGGGATCTCGGCAACACCCATCGGGCCATTCCAGAACACGGTCTTCGCGTTCCTGATGACCTCGCCGAACAGCTTCTCGGTTGCGGGGCCGATGTCGAGGCCCATCTGGTCGGCCGGCACGTGGTCGGCGTCCACGATGGACACCTCACCGTCGACGGTGCGCGCCGCAAAATCCATGCCCTTGGCAACGCGGACATCCACCGGCAGCACGATGCGCTTGCCCAGGCTGGTGGCCATGTCAAGGTAGTTGGCGCATTCGGCGACCTTCGAGTCGTCCAGCAGCGAGCTGCCGACCTCGTATCCCTTTGCCTTGAGGAAGGTGTAGGCCATGCCGCCGCCGATGACCAGCGTGTCGGCAACCTTGAGCAGGTTGTCGATGACGGCCAGCTTGTCGGCCACCTTCGCACCGCCCAGCACGACCACGAATGGCCGCTCGGGATCAGTAGTCAGCCGGCCGAGCACCTCGACCTCTTTGGCAACCAGGTCGCCGGCGGCCGAAGGCACCAGGCCGGCGATGTCGTAGACCGAGGCCTGCTTGCGGTGCACCACACCGAAGCCATCCGAGACGTAGTAGTCGCCCAACCTGGCGTAACCGGCAGCCAGTGCCGCCCGCTCGGCGTCGTCCTTCGATTCCTCGGCGGGCTCAAACCGGACGTTCTCGACCAGCAGGACTTCACCGTCTGCCAGGCCTGCCGAGAGCTGCTGGGCCGACTCGCCCACCACATCGGAGGCGAGCTTGACCTCGACACCGAGCAGCTCGCCCAGGCGCTTGGCAACCGGGGCCAGGGAGTACTTGGGGTTGACCTCACCCTTCGGACGGCCGAGGTGGGCCATCACCGTGGTGCGGGCCCCTGCCTCACGCAGCTTGTTCAGGGTGGGCAATGCGGCCTTGATGCGGCCATCGTCGGTGATGACGTCGCCATCGAGCGGCACATTGAAGTCACAGCGAATCACAACGCGCTTGCCGCGCAATTCGCCAAGGATGTCGTTCACTGATCGCACAGGGGAAATCCCTTCTGGTTCGGTTCTGCGGGTTGGTGCAGGAACGACGATACTGCCGACCTGCCGGGTAGAAGATGACGGGGCGTGCCAGCCAT
>JBMNPP010000113.1:0-9002 GCA_050943675.1 Brooklawnia sp. | reverse complement strand
AGCAACATTTCAGAATTCGACCGCTACGTGGTGCCCAAGACCGGGCAGGCCAACCGCACAGTGGCGATGATCGGCTGGAACTCCGCAGTCAAGGATCCGGCCTGGTGCCTGGAGATGTTCGAGGCCTTGCACGACGCCGATAATTCGTGGCGCCTGCAACTCATTGGGCACGATATGACCCCTCAGGACGACTACTCACGAGCCGTTCTCGAACGTATTGATCGGTTGGGTTCGGCCGTGCGGCGCGTCCCATTCACTCATGACATTTCCGGCGCATTGACTGGCGTGGGTGTGATTGTGTCGTCCTCCCTGTCGGAGGGCGCGCCTATGGCTGTCGCCGAGGGGGCGGCATCAGGCGCGCTGCCCGTGGTGCGTGATTGGCCCGCGCTGGCTGACTGGGGCGGCCCACGCGAGATCTACCCCGCCGAGTGGGTCGTCGAGTCCGCGCAGCAGGGTGCAGAGCGGGTTCTTGGTTTTGGTGATGCGCAGCGCGCCCAAGCTGGTGCCGAGGCATCCGAGTGGGTGTTGGCGAATCTCGACGCCGAAGCCGCTCTCCGCAGTTATCTTTCGGTCTACTTCCCGCAGGAGCAGCATGTATGAACTGAAACGGCTACTCAAGGCGCTGCTGCCAATGCTGCCCAAGCGGGCGGTGCGCTACCTGCGCTTCTTCGGCATTGCCTCTGCCGCATTGTCGCTGCTCGACACCGCTGCCGTGGCAGTCATCGCTTTGGTGCTGAGCGCACTGGTCACCGGCACCACGATCAGCCTGCCGGTGATCGGTCCGTTGCCCGACCAGGCCCGAATCTGGGCGATTGTCGCCGCAGCATTCCTGATGGTCCTGAAGAGCGCGCTGGTGCTGTTGCTTCAGTATTCGGCAACACGTCGTTTCGCCCAGTTCGAGCTCGAGTTCGGCAATGAGCTGTTCCAGAGCTACATCCATGCCCCATGGGTCGAACGGCTCAAGCGCTCGTCCTCAGAGATCGCCCGGCTTAGTGATGTGGGCATTGCCAATGTGGTCAATGGTGTGCTGCTGCCAGCCGCCCAGATCCCGACGCACCTGCTCACCTTCTTCTCCATTCTCGCGGTGGTGATAATCACCGATCCCGTCACTGCCGGAGTAACGATCTTCTACCTGGGCATCATCACGGTGCTGCTCTACCGGGTGATGACCAAGAAGTCGTTGCAGGCTGGACGCGTCAACCGGGATTACGCCATCCGCATGTCCAACCTGATCACCGAGATGGTGAACTCCCTCAAAGAGATCACCTTGCGCGACAAGACCGCTGAAGTCGCGACAGTGGTGGGCAATACGCGGGTGAAGGTCGCCCAGTCGCGGTCCAATATTCGCTTCCTCGGCTCGGTGCCGAAGTTCATCTCTGATCTCGCACTGGTCGGCGGGTTCGCACTTGTCGGTGGTCTGGCTTGGATGCGGGGTGGCGTGGATGCGGCCTTCCTGGCACTGGCAGTGTTCGGCATCGCAGGGTTCAAGATGATCCCGCCGATGACCACCCTGCAGACGTCATTGAGCTCAATTCAATCGAACATTCCCTACTCCTGGACTGTGGTCAACGACATCAAGGAGGCCCAGCAGTACCGTCTCGAGGCTGAGCGAATCGGGCATGACCCGTTGCCGAGCAAGCCGAAGCGGCTGGATTTCAAGGGCGTCGGGTTCACCTACCCCGGGTCGGTCGACCAGGCCGTGCACGATCTGAACCTTGAGATCCCCATCGGTTCCTCTCTGGGGGTCGCAGGCCCCTCAGGCGCGGGCAAGTCAACTCTGATCGATCTGCTGCTGGGCCTGCTCACCCCGACCGAGGGCGCGATCCTGCTCGATGGCGAGCCGCTGATCGATCACCTCGCCGGCTGGCGACAAGTAGTGGGCTATGTGCCCCAGGACGTCACCTTGTTCGCGGGCTCCGTCGCTCAGAACGTGGCGCTCACCTGGGGCGACGATTGGGATGAGGACAGGGTCGTGCAGGCACTGAAGCGGGCCCAGCTCTACGACACGATCATGGAACGCCCCGGCGGCCTCAACTCCAAACTCGGTGAGCGCGGCCTGACGCTCTCGGGCGGTCAGCGCCAGCGTCTGGGCATGGCTCGCGCGCTCTACTCAGAGCCATTGGTGCTGGTGCTCGACGAGGCCACTTCGGCTCTCGACTCGACCACCGAAGACGCCGTTAGCGAGGCCATCAACGCGCTGCATGGTGAGGTTACGGTGATCTCGGTCGCACACCGCCTGTCGACCATCAGGAACGTCGACAAGCTCTGCTTCATGAGTGATGGCACTATCCAGAGCCAAGGCACCTTTGAAGAAGTCGTGTCAGACAATGATGAGTTCAAAGAACAGGCACGATTGGCGGGATTGGCATGAGTCTGATCGATGTGGTGGTTCCAGCCCATGATCCCGACCGTCCGCTCACCAGAGCAGTCGGGTCAGCTCTGCGCAATAGCGAAGTGCGGGTCAGCGTGGTGGCGCACAACTGCGGAAGCGCCGCCATCGCGGCAAGCCTCGGCGAACTGGCCGATGATCCGCGGGTCAGGGTACTCGAGTTCAATGACGGGATCGGTTCGCCGGCCGGCCCCGTGAATTTCGGCATCCAGCAGGCCACGGGGCCGTGGATTTCGCGACTGGATTCCGATGACGAGCTGTTCGATGGGGCGCTTGACTCGTGGCGGGCCCAGGCCACCAGTTACAAGGCCGAAATCGTGCTTGCCCAACGGGTGATCGACCAGAAATATCACGAGTCGCTGCGCCGGCGCGCCTGGCGAAGACACCGGCTGAGTCTTGTGGGCGATGGAGTGTTCTATGCCACGGCGCCTTTCGGCCTGATGGCGAGGGCTGCGATCGAGCGTAGTGCCGCAGCGATGACAGTCGGATTGCCTACCGGTGAAGACTTGAGGTTCACTCTCGCGTTATACAGCCAGGCCCGAGGCATCGAACTGGGTGCCAGGCAGGCCGCCTACATTCTTCACACCGATCAGGCGGTGCGCGCAACCACAGTGGCCAGACCGCTGCGCGAGTTGATCGGTGCCGCCGCAGACGCCGCGGCGTCCCCGCAGTTCACCGAACTCCAGGGCAGCACGAAACGCGCTGCGGCCACGGCCATAACCCGGGTCCATGTGCTTGCGCGACTGTCCGTTGCGGGCGTACAGCAGGCGGACGACGACGAGTTGGCCATGCTCGCCGAGTGCATCCAGAATCTGGGCGGGACCGGGCTGCGCCGTCTCGGGGCGCTCTCCAGACACGAATTCGCTTTGTGCCTGGCTGCTGCCCAGGGCTCCCGGTCTGACCTGATCCGCGAATGCGGGCAGCCGATCGACCGCCAGGATCGCTGGCTCACCCAGCAGCCGAGCAGGTTACTTGGTGCCGACGCGCCCCTGCGCTGGGCACTCTCGCGCACGGCCATGGAGAAAGCACCCCTCGAGCGATGAAGGCCCTTTTCATTGCCTACACTTTCCCACCGTCGAGGTCGTCGGCGGTATACCGGCAACTGGCCCTTGCCAATCTGATGGTGTCAAGGGGCTGGGAAGTCACAGTAATCACGGTGGACGACGATCTGTGGCACCAAGGGACAGGCGCAGACGAATCGACTCTGCACATGGTGGACCGTCGGGTACGCATCGTGCGCACCCCTGTGACGCCTGCTGAGTACGCATTCGCTGATGGCGATCTGCGCAAGCATTCGCGCCTGCGCATCGAGTTCCCCGAGATCGCCAAGCGTCTCGCACGCAAGGCGTCGATGCGGGAGTACCCCGAGGTGTGGGTGGGCGGTTGGTATCCGATCGCGCGGCAGGCCGTCGAGCAGGCCGTCGCCGCCATCGGTCCTGATGTGCTCGTCGCCTCGGCTTCCCCTGCTGTCTCGCACGCGGTGGTTGCTGCTGTCGGTCAGGCGCACAGCGTGCCCTACGTTCTTGACTACCGTGATGCCAGCTTCTTCTCGACCATCACTGGCGAGCGCGAATTCCCCTCGACATCACCCATGGCCAAGCAGGAAGCAGATCAATTGGACGGAGCCCTTGAGGCATGGTTCGTGAACGATGCGATCAGGGACCGCTACGCAGGTGAGTACCCCAACGCGGCTGCCCGGATGCGTGTCGTGCCGAATGGTTGGGACGACTCCGCGGGCCTTCGGCAACGAAAACACCTTGAACCCCGCGACTCGCCACTGTTCGGTTACCTGGGCACGCTGCACGCGACGCAGATCCCCATTGATGCCACCATTGACGCCTGGGCGGGCTTCGTGCTCGAACATCCCGGCGCAAGAATGCTGTTCAAGGGGTACGGGCTCGATCCAAGAGTGGCCCCGCCCGGGCTGGTTGAGAGATTTCATAGCACCCCTGGGCTGCGGCATGAGGGGCCAATGCCGAGGGCACAGGTCGGTGAATTCTACGCCTCGGTCGACGCATTGCTGATGCTGATCCCGGGCGGGCAATACATGACAGGTGGCAAGACCATGGAGTACTTGGCGACCGGACTGCCCATCGTCTCCGCACACGAATACGACAACCCGCTGACGCAACTGCTTGAGCCCTACCCGTTGTGGTTCAAGGCCGCAACGATCGACGCCGCGGGCATCCGCGCAGCGCTCGAGGCCGCTGCCGCCGAACTGCGCCAGCCTGACCGGACGAGGTGGGATGCCGCATGGGAATACGGCGCTCAGTTTGCCCGCCAGGCAATCCTCGAGCCACGGTTGGCCGTCATTGAGGAGGCGTTGGGATGAGCCAGTTATTGATGCTCGCGGCCGTCGCCGACCGTAACCAACCCCTGGTGGTCGACGCATTGGCCAGGGCCAGGACGGAGTTCCCGGATGCGACCATCGATCTGGCACTGCTCTCAGGAGTGGATGGAGGGCCCGTGCGGGAGGGGCCGATAACCTTCTGGCCAGTAAAAGTGCGGCTATTCGAGGTTCCCAGGCCCAAGGGGCCACTGGCGACGCTGCAGCATGTTGCGGCGATCAACCTGAACTCACGGCGACGGGCGGCGGCCGCTCACAGGTCAGCTGAAGTGCGCCGGCTGGCAGGGCAGGCCGATGTGATCATCTCGTTGTCGACCCCTACCGATCGAGCCGCTCTGCGCCTTGGCCGCCGGTCCAGCATTCCGCTTGTTGCCGGTATGAATGCCGCGCTCGCGGCACGTCGTCGCGGGGAATGGTGATTCAGAGCAGCGACTCCCAGATGTGCTCCAGTTGCCCAAGCGACGAGGTCAGCGACCGCTGGCCGACGACGAAGTCACGCCCGGCCCGGCCCATGGCCTGCCTTTCCTCACGCGGTAGGGACAACAGCAGGGCAAGGCTCTCACGCAGCCCGTCGTTTGATGCCTCGGGAAAACCGAACCCACTGACCCCTTCCTCGAACATCTCCGGGGTCCCGCCGGACCGTGCGATGGCCACCGGCACTCCGCACGCCTGGGCCTCGGACGCCACCAAACCTGCCGCTTCGCGGCGTCCCTGGCGGCCCGGATGCGAGTTCATCACGAAAAGGTCTGCGCGCTGCAGCCAGTCACGCACGCCTTGCCGGTCGGTGCTGCCAACCAGTTCGATGTGTGGACGGGTGGCTGCGATTCGTTCAACCTCACCGCGCTGCGGCCCGTCCCCGACGAAAATGAGCCGATGTGGATGGCTGGCAGCAAGTTCGGCCGAAGCCTGGGCAATCTGCACAGCTCCCTTGTGGGGCGCGATCGCTCCAACTGCCAGGACGATCGGATGGTCATGGTCCTCGGCTGCGTAGACCGATTCGTTCGGGTGGAAGAAGTCGGTGTCGGTGCCCTGGTAGTGCACTTCGATCTTGTCAGCGGGCCACCCCACCCCGATCGCCTCGTCAGCTAGAAATCTGGAAACGGCCAGCAGTCTGTGTGATTGCGCGCTGACCCGTGCCAGAGATTCTGCGTACCAGCGGACCATCCTGGTGTCGCCCGGATCGGCGAGGCGGTAGGCATCACCACCATGCAGTGTGGTGATCAGCGGAACGCCGAGCCGCTGGGAGGCCCGCACTGCGCCGTCCCCGTAAGTGGCGAAGTGTTGGTGGATGATGTCCGGGTGCCACTTTGACACCGCGCGGTCGATGAAGAGTGGCGTGGCGCGAATCTGCAACTGGAACTGGATTCGGTCGGCTAGTGGGAGCCAAGAAGGCAGTTGCGGAAGCACCTGTTGCGCTTGCTCGCGCAACCCTGGATCGTCAATGGAAACCTTTGGGGTGAATACCCGGGCACGGGTCGGCCCAAGCATGGCAGCATGCTGAATGACGAAGTAGGTCGGTGGAATCCGGAGCGGTCCACAGGTGAATGCCACCCGTGGTGAACCGGCTAGAGTCATGGCTGCGATATTAGCCAGTTCGATGAATGGCAAATGGAGGTTGGATGAGTTCGGCAAAGCAACGATTGCTGATCATTTCGTTCTCGCCGATTCATCGAGATCCACGAGTCCTGCGACAGATCGCCCTGTTCGGCGATGACTATGACCTGACCACCTGTGGTTTCGGTACCGCTCCCGAAGGGGTGGTCGACCACATCGAGATCCCCGGCCCGGCCGGTGATGTCGCCGGTCAGATGAAGGCCAGAATCCATCTCGTCGTACTACGCAGGTGGAATTCGCTCTACGAATCACTGCGTGAAGTGAGGTCATCGCGCATTGGTCTCGGCGAACGTCAACCCTTCGACGGTGTGCTGGCCAATGACGTGTTGGCGCTGCCGCTGGCGACGAGCCTGGGTGCACCGGTGCACGCTGACCTGCACGAGTACGCGATGGGGCAGGGGGCCGGTCTCTCGTGGGTGCTCGCCGCCGCCCCCTTCCTGCGCTGGGCGGCCGGGTCGATCACCAAGTGCGCCTCGGTCACCACCGTCGCCCCAGGGATCGCTGACAGGTATGCCCGCGAGTTCGGTGTCCAGGCTGGTGTGGTGCCCAATAGCCCCAACCATCGCAACGACCTGGTGGTCCGGCCGACGGGTGCCCCGATCCGGTTGGTGCATGTCGGAGCCGCTGGGCCGCCACGTCGGCTGGAGTTGAGTGTGGATGCGGTCACCAGAGTGAATCAGGCGAGCCCGGGGAAACTGGAACTCGACCTGTACCTGGTGCCGGGCTCGGAGGCCTATATCGAGCAGTTGCGTCAGCAGGCTGGCGACGCCTCAGTGACGGGTGTGCGGCTGCAGGAGCCGGTCGAGTTCTCTCAGCTGATCGACGTCATCCACCAATACGATGTCGGCCTGTTCTTCGCGCCCCCGGTGACCTACAACCTCAAGCACGTGCTGCCAAACAAGTTCTTCGAGTATGTGCAGGCTCGCGTCGGGGTCGTTATCGGCCCATCGATTGAAATGGCCCCCTATGTGGACAGGTACGGGTTCGGTGCCGTTGCCCGCGGCTGGGCAGGTGATGACCTGGTTGAGGTTCTGCAGGGGTTGACGCCGCACTTGGTTGACCGCTGGAAAGCCGCGGCTGATGCGGCAGCGCGCGAGTTGAGCGCTGATGTGACCAGCCAGGTCTGGGTCGACAACGTGAACACGATGATGGGGCAGGAATCATGAAGAAGCGGTTGTTGATCGTCTCCTTTTCGCCGATCCATCGTGACCCGCGGGTGCTTCGGCAGGTCGACCTGTTCCGTCACGACTACGACGTGGTGACCTGCGGTTACGGCAGCGCACCCGAGGGTGTGGTGGACCACATTCAGGTGCCGGACCACTTGAAGGCCTGGCGTGCATCAAAGTTGCAGGCCCTGGCGCTGTATGCGTCCCGCAGCTACCGGGCCCTCTATTCCGGAGCTGAGCGGACCCGGGTCGCACTCGCCGGGATCCAGGCCCGGCCCCCGTTCGCGGGAGTTATCGCCAATGATGTGCTTGCCCTGCCGCTCGCGACCAGGCTGGGTGTCCCGGTGCATGCCGACCTGCACGAGTATGCGATGGGGCAGGGGACGGGCACTGCCTGGAAGCTGACCACGGGGCCGCTACTGAAATGGGCCGCCAAGTCGATCAGGGACTGCGCCTCGGTAACCACCGTCGCGCCGGGCATCGCTGCCCGCTACGAACGCGAATACGGTCGTCCGGTTGGCGTCGTGCCGAACAGCCCCGCCTATCGGGACGATATGGCGGTGCACCCGACCAGCAGTCCCATCCGGTTGGTACATGTCGGGGCGGGCAGCCCGGATCGCTCGCTGGACCTGGCCATCGAGGCCGTCCAACTGGTGAACGCCGGGCAACCGGGCTCACTGGAGTTCGATCTGTACCTGGTGCCCGGTTCGCGCTCACACATCGAAGAGCTGCGGGTGCTGGCAGGTGACGGCGCTGTCACAGGAGTCCGGCTGCGTGAACCGGTCGAGTTCTCGCAGTTGGTTGGCCTGATCAACAGCTACGACGTGGGCGTCCACTTCATCCCACCGGTGAGTTACAACGTCAAACACGCACTGCCAAACAAGTTCTTTGAATATGTGCAGGCCCGCGTCGGCATGGTCATCGGGCCCTCGGTCGAGATGGCCCCGTACGTCGACAAGTACGGGTTCGGTGCCGTGGCCAACGGTTGGGGTGCCGATGACCTGGCCGACACGCTGCGTGCATTGTCACCGGGTGTCGTTGATGGCTGGAAGGCCCGCTCGGACGGTGCAGCCCGTGAGTTGAGTGCTGAGGTGACCAGTCAGGCCTGGGTGGACGCTGTGACCGCGATGATGGAGAGGCAGCCGTGATGAGGCGGTTGCTGATCATCTCGTTTTCGCCGATCCACCGTGATCCGCGAGTACTGCGGCAGGTGAACCTTTTCCGCGAAGAGTTCGATGTGGTGACCTGCGGTCACGGCACCGCACCCGATGGGGTTGCAGCCCATATCCAGATTCCGGACTCGGCGGTCGACTGGCGTCCCTCGATCCTGACCCGCACCGCGTTCTATGCGTTACGCCGTCACGAGGGCCTGTATGAGGACTCCGAGCGGGTGCGCACCGCCCGTGCTGGTATCGCTGCCAACGGACCGTTTGACGGGGTGCTTGCCAACGACGCGATGGCGTTGCCGCTGGCCACCAGCCTCGGC
>JBMNPP010000112.1:0-9096 GCA_050943675.1 Brooklawnia sp. | reverse complement strand
TCCCTTCCGGGTGCAGGGTGTGGTGGTCGTCGGTGACCAGCGCGGACGCGAACTGGGTTATCCGACGGCGAACCTGCCGGTCGCCGCCCAGATGGCCACCCCGGCCGATGGTGTCTACGCCGGCTGGTTGACCAGGCTGGACGTGCCCGACGCCCCACGGCTCCCCGCAGCGATCAGCGTCGGGAACAACCCGACCTTCGGAAGCGCCCAGCGGCGCGTCGAATCCCACGTCCTCGACCGCACCGACCTTGAGCTGTATGGCGTCGAGATCGCGGTCGATTTCGTCGAGCGGCTCCGCGGCCAGGTCAAGTTCACCGCCATCGAGGAACTCATCGACCAAATGGCGATTGACGTCGATCGCACCCGCTCAGTGCTCGGCACCGACTGACAGGCGCGGTTCCGCAACCGGTTCGCCTGCGTCGTGCCGCGCGTGATAGCCTCACAAAGCTGCCGTTCGATCGGCCGCGGCCTGGTAAGAGCTCCCAACGCAATCCGCACCGGGGGCGCCGCGCAACAAGCAGAGAGGTTCGCCAACGTAATGGACGCTCAGACCAAGAAGAAGATCATCGACGAGTACGCCACGCACCCTGGCGACACCGGCTCTCCCGATGTGCAGATCGCACTGCTGACCAAGCGCATCGCGCACCTGACCGAGCACCTCAAGATGCACAAGGGTGACCACCACAGCCGTCGCGGGCTGATGCTGCTGGTTGGCCGTCGCCGTCGGCTGCTCAACTATGTCGCCCAGGAAGAGATCGAGCACTACCGCAAGCTCATCGAGCGTCTCGGCCTGCGTCGCTGACCAATACAACTTCAACCGTGGGAGCGCCCGGACCTGTTCCGGATGCTCCCACGTTGTTGTTTGTGCAACATCGCGCCAACGTTCCGCCGGTTTTTGGCTGAAGTCATACCGAACAGGCATTATGGACGTTGGAATAATTTCAGAGAATAGTGCGTCCGGGATCGGACGCCTGGCTGGCGCTGGACAGATCATGGTTGTTGGTCCTCGGTAGTGGCCATCGGGCCGGGTAATCCCACGTCCCGATGACCTCGATCGAAGACCGGCAATCGAGGCCGGAACCTCAGATGGTCTCTCCTTGCGCTGCCGTGGGGTGCGGCAGGGGCTGCGCCCGCATGCAGAGAGGACAATTCCATGGAGGGTGAAAACCTCAAATTCGCCGAGGCCGTAATTGACAACGGCTCCTACGGCAAGCACGTCGTCCGCTTCGAGGCCGGTGTCCTGGCCCAGCAGGCTGATGGTTCGGCGGCTGTCTACCTTGACGGTGACACCATGCTGCTGGCGACCACCACCGCGCAGAAGTCGCCGCGTGAATCAATCGACTTCTTCCCGCTGACCGTTGACGTCGAAGAAAAGATGTACTCGGTTGGCCGTATCCCCGGCTCGTTCTTCCGTCGCGAGGGACGTCCAAGCGAAAACGCCATCCTGGCCTGCCGCCTGATCGACCGTCCGCTGCGTCCGGCCTTCATCAAGGGCCTGCGCAATGAGGTTCAGGTCGTGGTGACCGTGCTGGCGCTGAACCCGAATGTCGAATACGACGTGGTCGCGATCAATGCGGCCTCCATGTCGACCCAGATCGCCGGACTGCCCTTCGCCGGGCCGATCGGTGCGGTCCGGCTGGCGCTGCTGGATGACCAGTGGGTCTGCTTCCCGACAGTCGAGCAGGAGGCCGCCTCGGTCTTCTCGATGGTCGTCGCCGGCCGCGTGCTGGCCGACGGTGATGTGGCCATCATGATGGTTGAGGCCGGCGGCACCGAGGCGACCTGGGACCTGGTTCGGGCCGGTCGCACCGCCCCCACCGAAGAAGTGGTGGCCGGTGGCCTGGAGGCTGCCAAGCCGTTCATCAAGACGCTGTGTGATGCACAGGTCGACCTGGCCGCACAGATCAGCAAGGAGACCTACCCATTCCCGGTCTTCAAGGAGTTCGAGGAGGACGCCTACGCTGCAGTCAGCCAGCGCGCCTCCGATGAGCTCGACAAGATCATGCAGGTCGCTCAGAAGGCGGAGCGCCAGAGCGCCGAGAAGGCCCTCCGCGTCAAGATTGTCGACGAGTTGGCCGCCGAGGAGGCCTTCGAGGGCCGTGAGCCCGAGTTGGCTGCTGCCTTCCGCAAGCTGGCCCAGAATATCGTCCGCGAGCGCGTGCTCGCCTCTGGGCAGCGCATCGACGGTCGTGGCCCGAAGGACATCCGCCACCTGTCGAGCCAGGTCGGCCTGATCCCGCGCGTCCATGGCTCGTCGCTGTTCCAGCGGGGCGAGACCCAGGTGCTGGGCATCACCACCCTGAACATGCTGGACATGGAGCAGAAGCTTGACACCGTCAGCTCGGTGACCTCCAAGCGCTATATGCACCAGTACGAGATGCCGCCGTACTCCACCGGCGAGACCGGCAGGGTCGGCTCGCCCAAGCGCCGCGAGGTCGGCCACGGCGCACTGGCCGAGCGGGCTATCGTCCCGGTACTTCCGGGCCGCGAGGAATTCCCCTACGCGATCCGCCAGGTCTCCGAGGCGATCAGCTCGAATGGCTCCACCTCGATGGCATCGGTTTGCGCATCCAGCCTGGGCCTGCTCAACGCTGGTGTGCCGCTGCGTGCCCAGGTGGCAGGTATCGCGATGGGCCTGATGAGTGAGGTCGGCGAGGATGGCCAGGCGCGCTACGTGGCGCTGACCGACATCCTGGGCGCCGAGGACGCGATGGGTGACATGGACTTCAAGGTCGCCGGTACCTCGGAGTTCATCACCGCCCTGCAGCTCGACACCAAGCTCGACGGGATTCCTTCCGACGTGCTGGCCGAAGCACTGTTGCAGGCCAAGGATGCCCGTAGCGCCATCCTGGGCGTCATGAACGAGGCGATCGACGCCCCGGACGAGATGAGCGAGTTCGCACCGCGCATCCTGACGATGCATGTGCCGGTGGACAAGATCGGTGAGGTGATCGGGCCCAAGGGCAAGGTCATCAACCAGATCCAGGATGACACTGGCGCCAACATCTCGATCGAGGACGACGGCACGATCTTCATCGGTGCTGTCGACGGTGCCTCGGCCGAGGCAGCCCGCCAGATGGTCAACGCGATCGCCAACCCGACGATGCCCGAGAAGGGTGAGCGCTACCTGGGCACTGTGGTCAAGCTGACCACCTTTGGTGCGTTCATCTCGCTGCTGCCCGGCAAGGATGGCCTGCTGCACATCTCCAAGATGCGCCAGTTGAACGACAACAAGCGTGTCGAGAATGTCGAGGACGTGGTCAGCGTCGGTCAGAAGATGACCGTCGAGATCAGCGATATCGACGACCGCGGCAAGCTCTCGCTCATCCCGGTGCTTGAGGAGGCAGACGCCTGAGTGGTGCAAACCGGATAGGACATGCAGGGGGTCGTGGCGATGCCACGGCCCCCTTCGTCTGTGGTGGGTCAGGTCCTCCGGTGCCCAGGCCGTAGGCTGGCACCCAGACCAATCAGGAGAGGTGGAGCGCGCATGATCAAGGTGGCGGTGTTCGGTTCGAAGGGACGCATGGGGCTCGAGATCTGTGCCGCTGTCCGTCAGGCCCCGGACATGGAACTTGTTGCTGCGGTGGATGACGGGGAGGACCGCTCGGCCGTCGAACGGGCCGATGTCGTCATCGACTTCACCCACCCCGATGCCGTGATGGACAACATCAAGTGGTGCATCGACCGCGGCATCCACACAGTGGTGGGCACCACTGGCTTCAGCAAGGCAAAGTATGACGAGGTCCGCGGCTGGCTGCGGGCAGCTGGGTCAGTGAATTCCATCATTGCCTCGAATTTCTCGATCGCAGCAGTGTTGATGATGCACTTCGCCGCTCAGGCTGCCCCATTCTTCGAGTCGGTCGAGGTGGTCGAATTGCACCATCCACGCAAGGTCGATGCACCCTCGGGCACCGCGGCCACCACCGCCCAGAAGATCGCGGCGGCCCGCAGCGCAGCGGGCTGCGAGCCGATGCCGGATGCCACCATGAAGGAAATGGATGGGGCGCGCGGTGCCGTGGTTGACGGCGTGCACGTCCACTCGGTGCGGCTGCAGGGCCTGTTCGCCCACCAGGAGGTCGTGTTCGGCAACCCCGGCGAGATGCTGACGATCCGCGACGATTCCTTCCAGCGCACCAGCTATATGCCGGGCATCCTGACCGCGGTCCGCCAGGTGGGTAGCCGTCCCGGCCTGACGGTCGGTATCGATGACCTCCTGGGTATCTGAAGAGCATGAAGACCCTGGGACGCGTGCTGCTGGTACTGGGGCTGGTCGGTGCGCTGGTCGGCGGGCTGGTCTACGCCGACGGTGTGCTGCGGCGCCGCACCGAAGAGCGCATCAGCGACCAGTTGGCCGGCCAGTTCGGCGCCCAGGTGAGCACCGAGCTGGGTGGCTGGCCATTCGCCGCCGCCTGGCTGAGCAACCGGCTACCCGAGGGCAGGATCACCCTGGACAGGGCAGAGGTGATGGTCGAGGACCGCTCGGCGATCATCGAGCACATCGAGCTGACGGCCGTGGGGTTGTCCCCGGTGGATGACCTCGAACACGCCCGGGCCGAGCGGTTGGACGCCCGGGTACAGATGACCTGGCAGGAGCTCACGTTGCTGCTCGGTTTCCCGGTCAGCCATGTGCAGGGCGACCGTGTTTCGGCACGCACTTCGATCGAGTTCCTCGGGGTGGTGGCGGTTGCCGAACTACAGGCAGAGCTTGGCGTCCAGCCCGACGGACGCCTGACATTGACCCGGGCCAGTGCCTCGGCTGCCGGCATCGAGGTGCCCAGTGAACTGGTGCAACTGGCAGTCGATCGATTGGCCCCCACCATGCAGTTGCCCCAGTTCAACCGAGTTGATTACGAACGTCTGGAACTCGACCAGGCCGGTATCACCGCGGTGCTGCACGGCACCGATGTCCCGATCAGCCAGCTGGGTTAGGCATCAGGCCAGTCTGGTGTGCAGGCGTACCTGCTTGAGGCGCAATCGGTCGTCCTCGTCACCGATCTCGTGGTGGGCACCGTCGGGCGCCCAGCCTGATCCGGTCAGCAATGCCCGGGTGGTGTCGTCGTCCGAGGCCACCCACCAGGTTGCCCGGGTGAATCCGTCGGCCCGCAGGGTGTCTGCGATCGCGTGCATCAGGCGATCGTCGTGGCCGGCATCGGCCAGGTCGGGGTGGATGCAGAATTCGGCCACCAGGGCATCGGTGGGTTCGGCATCCGGGTCATCACTTGGCCCGACCGCCGCGAAGCCCACCACTTGGTCACTGCTGTCGAGTGCGACCAGCACCCGATAGGTGGCCAGCGGTGGGGCAGTGATCGCACTCAGCCACGCCTGCTGCATTTGTTCGGGATCCAGCTGTTCGAACATTTCGACGAGCCGGGGTCGCCGACCCAGCCAGGCACGCTGGATGGCAGTGATTTCAACCGCCTCTGCAGGCATGGCCAATCGGACGCTTTCTGGGCGCTGGGTATTCACCCGGCCCATCCTAGGCGCAGCCCCGCCGGGGCCAATCCGGCGAGGAGACCAGTTCGGGAAAAGCGCATCACAGGGGCACTCCGGGATACAGTGGTGCCCGATATGAATGCTCTCAAGACACCTCCGCGGCTGGCCGCCGACACCCTTCGCATCATTCCCCTGGGCGGGCTGGGTGATATCGGCCGCAATATGGCTGCCTTCGAGATCAACGGGAAGATCCTGCTGGTCGACTGTGGCGTGCTGTTCCCCGAGGACAGCCAGCCAGGTGTGGACCTGATCCTGCCCGGGCTGGATTTCCTTGATGACCGCCTGGACGACGTGATCGGGCTGGTCCTGACCCATGGGCACGAGGACCACATCGGTGCGGTGCCCTACCTGCTGCGCCGCCGCCAGGACATTGCACTGTACGGCAGCCGGCTCACCCTGGCCTTCATCGACGGCAAGCTGCGTGAACACCGGCTGCGGGACACCGCCATGTACCACCAGGTGGTGGAGGGTGATCGGGTGAGCCTGGACGAGTTCGACCTGGAGTTCTTCGCTGTCAACCATTCGATTCCCGACGCCCTTGCCGTTGCGATCAAGACTTCTGCCGGGGTGGTGCTGCATACCGGCGACTACAAGATGGACCAGCTGCCCCTGGATGGCCGGATCACCGACCTGCGGGGCTTTGCCCGGCTCAGCCTTTCTGGGGTCGACCTGTTGATGGCCGACTCGACCAACGCCGAGGTGCCCGGTTTCACCGCCCCCGAGCACGATGTCGAGCCGGCACTGGAGCGGGTCTTCGGCACTGCCAAACAGAAGCTGGTGGTTGCCTGCTTCGCCTCGCACGTGCATCGGGTGCAGCAGATCATGGACCTGGCCGTGCAGTACAAGCGCAAGGTCGTCTATGTCGGGCGCTCAATGGTGCGCAATATGGCCATCGCCCAGGAACTGGGTTTCCTGCACGTCCCTGGCGGCACCCTGATCGAGATGAACGAGCTGGACAACTACGCCGACGACGAGGTGGTTCTCGTCTCGACCGGCTCGCAGGGGGAGCCGCTGTCGGCACTATCGCGGATGTCGAACCGTGAGCACCCGGCCGTCGAGGTGGGCCCGGGCGACACCGTGCTGTTGGCCTCATCGCTGATCCCCGGCAACGAGAACGCGGTACACCGGGTGATCAACGGACTGACCCGGCTCGGGGTCAACGTGGTGCACAAGGGCAACGCATTCGTCCATACTTCTGGCCACGCCTCGGCCGGTGAGTTGCTCTACACCTATAACGTCGTCAAGCCACGTAACGCACTGCCGATCCATGGCGAGGCCCGCCACCTGGTGGCCAACGCCAGGCTGGCGCAGGCCACAGGCGTGCCCGCCGAGCGGTGCATCGTCGCCTTCGACGGCGATGTGATCGATCTTTACGACGGCGTGGCCAGGCGCGTGGGGCGGGTCGATGCATCCTATATCTTCGTCGACGGGTCAACGGTCGGTGATGTGACCGAGAGTTCGCTCACCGACCGGCGCATCCTGGGTGAAGAGGGCTTCATCTCGGTCATCTCGGCGGTTGACCTGCGTTCGGGCACCGTCGTGGCCGGCCCGGACATCAACGCCCGCGGTTTTCTTGAGGACCCGACCGTCTTCGACTCGATCACCAGCGAGGTCCGCACCACCCTGATCAAGTCGCTGAACGATGGTGTTGACGACACCCACCAGTTGCAGCAGGCAGTGCGCCGGGTGGTCGGACGCTGGGTTTCGCGCACCTACCGGAGCCGCCCGATGATCGTGCCTGTGGTCATCTCGGTGTGACCCGATTTGGGCTGTGCGGGCCCATTCGCTATTCTTGTCAGGTTGCGTCTTGTGACGCATGATCATCAACTTGAACCATAACGAGGAGTGCTCCCATGGCTGCCGTGTGTGAGGTTTGCGGTAAGGGCCCCGGTTTCGGGCACAACGTCCCTTGGTCGAAGAAGAAGACCAAGCGGCGCTGGAACCCGAATGTGCAGCGGGTGCGGGCGATCGTGGATGGTGCCCCCAAGCGGCTCAATGTCTGCACTGGTTGCATCAAGGCCGGGCGGTTCACCGCACGGGTCACCACTCGCTGAGCCGAGGCCCGGGTGCTTCGCACCCGAAACCATTGCGTCCGTTGCCGACCACCAGGGTCGGTGGCGGACGTTTTGCTGTCCACGGGTCTGTCAGTTGACCCGGATAGTCTTCAGGGGTGGCAGCAAACGATGCATCAGACCGTTTCAAGGGCGTAGTCAGCCCCTGGCGCACCGAGGCCTTCCGGCTGCTCGCCCAGCCACTGGCCCTGGTGGTGGGGGGCGCGACCGCCAAGGCGTTTGAGTCCCTGCACCTGCGCACCGTCGCTGACTTGATGGCACACCTGCCCCGACGTTACCTGCAGGGCGCCGAGTCGACAGACCTGGCCGGCCTGGAGCCCGGTGAGGACGTTGCTGTCGGTGCCCGGGTGCACCAGATGGCGGTCAGGCATTCCGATAGCACCAACCGACAAGCTCGCACCAGGCTGGAGGTCGTCCTCACCGACGGCACCGGCTTCCTCAATGCGACCTTCTTCGGACGCGACCACCTCGTCAGGTACTGGCAATCGCAACTCGGCATGGGCGAGTGGGGCATCTTCGTCGGCAAGGTGGGTGTGTTCCGCAACCAGTTGCAGATGACCCACCCCAACTTCGTGATGCTCGATTCTCGCGGCAGGATCGTCGGCCGGGCAGCCAGGACCAAGGCGGCGATGGCCGCCCAGGTGAGCCGGTCTGGCCTGGTGGGCCTGTATCCGGCCACCAGCAAACTGCCGACCTGGCAGATCGCAGAGTGCGCAAACTTTGCGCTGCTCACCCTCGATGAACTGATTGACCCGATGCCGGCCGAGTTGCGTGACCAACTGGAGTTGCCCGAACTGCTCGCTGCCTACCACGACATCCACCGTCCGCAGTCGGTGGCGGCCGCGCAGCGGGCCATCGAGCGGCTCAAATTCGATGAGGCGCTGGCGTTGCAGGTGACGATGGCCTACCGCCGGGCGGATGCCACGCGGTTCGCTGCTGCGCCGGTGCACCGCAGCGACGACGGACTGCTTGGCGCCTTCGATGCCCGGCTGCCGTTCCAGCTCACCCAGGGTCAGCTGGAGGTCAGTGAGCAGATCTTTGCCGATCTGGCCCGGCCACACCCGATGCAGCGGTTGCTGCAGGGTGAGGTCGGTTCAGGCAAGACTGTCGTCGCAGTGCGCGCGATGCTGGCTGCCGTGGACGCTGGGCGGCAGGCGGTGCTGATGGCGCCCACTGAGGTGTTGGCCGGGCAGCATTTCGAAACGGTGCGCGAGTTGCTGGGTGACCTCGGTGCCGGCCAGGTGCTGGGTGCACCCGATTCGGCGACCGAGGTTGTGCTGTTGACGGGTTCACTCACCGCTGCGAGGCGTCGCGATGTGCTGGCAAAGATCGCTGACGGACGGGCTGGCATCATCGTGGGTACGCACGCGCTGCTATCGGCCGATGTCGAATTCGCCGAGCTCGGACTGGTCGTGGTGGACGAGCAACAGCGCTTCGGGGTCGAGCAGCGATCAGCGCTCAACGACAGGGGAGACCTCGTGCCGCACCTGCTGGTGCTCACTGCAACCCCCATTCCCCGTTCGATGGCCAT
>JBMNPP010000111.1:0-9101 GCA_050943675.1 Brooklawnia sp. | reverse complement strand
AAGCGCCGCCGCCGCAGGCAGAAACCGGCCTGAACGCCTGGCCTGTCGGATCACCGGACGTATCGGTGACCAGACCCCGCTGCGCATCGCCGGTCATGACTTTGACGCCGCAGAGTTGGTCGCGGCCCAGGTTGCCTGGGTCGTCGACCGGGCAGCCGAACGCCATGACCGCCAACCCGATGGCATCACCATTGCCTATCCCACATCGTGGGGCCCGCACCGGCTGGCCGCCCTCACCGCTGCGCTGGACGAGCAGGGGCTGGCCAACATCACCTTCCTGACGATGGCCGAGGCCGCTGCCCAGCACTACCTGGCCAGCACCGACCTGGTCTCCGGGCAGTTGCTGGCCGTCTATGACCTGGGCAACGACTTCGAATGCACGGTGCTGCGAGTGGGCGCCGACGGTGTGCCCAGGCTGCTGGCCAGCGGCCAGGCGACCAGCGTGATCGGCGGGGACAACTTCGACGACGCGGTATTCGCCCACGTCCGGCAGGCCGCCGGAATCCCGGCCGATATCAGTCCCACCGACACCATTGCGCTCGCCGGACTTGCCGAATTGCGGCACAACTGCGTCACCGCGAAGGAGTCGCTGTCGTTCGAAACCGATGTCACCGTGCCGGTCGAAGTGCCGCCGGTGGACACCTCGGTGCGGCTGACCCGGTCAGAGTTCGAGCAGATGATCGCCGACAGTCTGGATCAGACCGTCGACCTGCTCGAAGAGACAGTCGAGCGGGCCGGTGGGCAGGCCAGCGACCTGGCAGCCGTCGTACTGATCGGCGGTTCGGCACGGATCCCGCTGGTTACCCAGCGGCTCTCGGAGCAGCTTGATTGCCCCATCGTGATTGAGCGCGACCCGAAGGCCACGGCAACACTGGGTGCTGCCCAGGCTGGCCTGGCCGTCACCGTCGAGCAGTTGCCGGCAGAATCATCGGCAGAACTCGCGCTGGTTGCTGCGGGCGAACTCGCCACGAAAACCCAGGAATCCCGTCGCAGGGCGCGCTCCCGGGCGTCCCGCTTGGTGGCCGTGCTGGCTGCCCTGGTGCTGTCGTTCGTGGTCATCTTCGACGTCTCTAGGTCACCGCACTCACTCACCGGTCTTGGGGAGGCCTCGCAGGCCGGTCCGAAGACAGCAGAGCCAATGGCCGGCAGCAAGCTGAGCCCCAAGCCTGACAGTGCCGATGATGCCTCGTCCTCGGCGAGCCAGGCACAGGCACCGCGTGAGGCGGCTGCGGTCGCTCGGCAACCGGTGGCCGCCGCAGCTGCGTCCAGGACCGACACGACCCGCAACGCGCCTACCAGGACCGCCCCGCGGGCATCGTCGTCGGCCAGGCAGCCGGCTGCGCGCACCACCACGGCTGCGGCGCCCCCGCGCTCGTCCACCAATCCGGCCCCGACGACCAGGCCACCGGCCACCTCGACCCAGCCGCTGCCGATCTCCGATCCGCCAACCTCGGAGGATCCGGCACCCGTGCCCTCGGACACCGATCCGGTGCCCTCCGAGCCGCCGCCAGCCGATGAGCCCATCCCGTCGGACCCGGCACCGGATCCCGAGCCGGAACCCACTTACATTCCAGAACCGGATCCCCAGCCCGAACCCACAAATGATCCGCCACCGGCAGACCCACCGCCTGCCGACCCGACATCTGCTGAGCCTGAACCAGCGGGCTGAGTATGGTGACGAGACCTACCACACGCGCCTCGTCCGAAACGCCAACCTTCTTCACCGGTACGGACCACTTGCGCCATGTGGCTGATTCGATCGCGGCCCGCCAACCACCGCGGGCGGTCGTGGTCGGTACGGCCTATTCCGGCAAGACCAGCCTGATGGGCCGCATCCATGAACTGCTCATTGAGGCTGGACAGCCAGTCATCGTACTGACTGGCAGCAGCCCGTTACCGGACAGCGGAGGCGTGTTGCTCGTTGATGATGCCCACTTGCTCGACACCACCCGGTTGGCGGCCATCCTGGAGCGTTGCAAGGACCCTGAGGAATCGGTGGTCCTGGCCCGCCGTCCCTGGCCCCGCTCTGGTGAACTCATCCAGATCACCAGGTTGTTGGGCAGCGCTGGGCCACCGGTACTGCTGGGCCAATCGACCCGCGCTGATGTGCTGCGCTTCCTGGACCTGCGCGGGCAGGAACTGGCCGATGAGTGCCTGGCCGACTTGATGGCCATGACCGGGGGGCTGACGTGGCTCCTGTCCCGAGCCCTGCTCCTGCACGGTGCTGACCAGACCAGCTGCCCGGACGGCCACGAGGAACTCCGTAGGACGCTGGCTGACGAGATCGCCCATGAGCTCGATACGATCGGCGAACCATTACGCAGTGTGGTTGAGGTGATCTGCCTGGATCCCAGTGCGGTTTCCTCGGTACCACTGCCGCCCGGTGCCGAGCTGGACGACCTGATTTCCCAGGGCCATACCTTGGGCCTGCTGCTGCGAAATGGCGAGCCGGTGCCCCTGGTGCGTTGGGCGGTTCGCTCTCTGGTACCGATCCACCGGCTGAGCCGGCTGGGCAACTCTGCCATCGACGGATTGGTGAGCTCGGCCAGCGGAGCGGACCTGGGCAGCCAGAATTGGGCCAGTGATCCCCGCTTCCGTACCGCGCTGGTGCACCAGGCGCACAGTCACCTCAGGGACGACCCCAGGCGGGCAGCAGAGCTGTATGACCATGCGCTGGCCTGCGGCGTCCCGGCCACCGAATTGCTGGTCGGCCGGTCCCGGGCTGCCTGGCAACTGGGCGAACTGGATACCGTGGCCGGTCTGGTGGAGGATGCCCTGCCCACCGATGGCCCGGAAACCCACGATGCCATCACCGATACCGCAGCAGCGGTCTGGGCAGCCAGGGGCATGCTGACCACCAGCAGTGCTGTGCACCACGCCTTCCCCCCACTCAGTAAGGCTTCGACCAGCCGCGCCACGCTCGCCCATGTCGGAGTCGGTGAGCTGGAGCGGATCACCAACGGCACCGCGAAGGCCGTCGCGGTGCCCTCGACGATGGGCGTCGCACTCGAACTGCTGGCCACGGGCCTGCAGAAGTCACTGGCACCCGAGACCTCCCTGGCAGCACTGGCCGACCTGGTGCGTGCCTCCGACCTGTACACCGCGGCACGGGCCACCGAGCCGATCAGCGAACTGCCGGCCGTGATCGCCGCCTGCGTGGCGATCGGCGTTGGCGACCTGACAGCTGCCAGCAATGTGCTCGCGGCAGCGATCGCCGGGGGACAGGGTGGCCCATGGGCGCGCCCGCGCCTGCTGCTGTGGTCTGCCTGGGTGTCGATCCAGGCTGAACGCCCGGCCGATGCACGGGCTGCCCTGGCCAGCGCCGAGCAACTCCCCGGTCCCCGTTCACCCCGCGACCAGTTGATGCTGCAGAACGTGCAGGTTTGCCTGGCCCGGCGCTATGAAGACGTCCAGACCCTGCAGACGGTCTGGGAGGCAGCCATCGAGGACGTGCGTCGGGTGGACACCGACATCTACCTGCTGCTGCCCCTGGGGGCGCTGCTTGGGCACGCGGCCCGGGTCGGGGACGACACCACCCTGGCCGGGCACTTCGCAGCTGGCCTTGAGATTCTCAAACGGCTGGGTAACCCCCCGGTTTGGGGCAACCGGTTCTGGTGGGCCGGGGTACAGCAGTGCATCCTGCTCAACCGCCCGAACGGTCTGGCCCCGTTCGCCCGCGCGCTGGTGAAGGCCTCGCCCGGCAGTCCGGTGGCCTCGGCGATGGCAAGCGCAGGCGGCCACTGGGCGGCAGTCCTCGGCGGCACGGTGGACGCCGACGCCGTCGAAGCGGACGCCCGACGACTGGCGGGTGCCGGATTGGCGTGGGACGGGGCCCGCCTGGCCAGCCACGGTGCCAGCCGCACCAACGACCGAAAGGTGGCGGCCCGGCTGATGGCCTGTGCCCGTGAACTGCACACCCCCGACCCGCAGCGTCCCTCAGCGCCGGCCAGCGAGGCCGCAGACGGCGCGAAGGCGGACGGTGTGCAGCTGAGCCCACGAGAAATGGATGTGGCAACCCTGGTCCTGCAGGGCAAGACCTACGGCGAGATCGGCCAGGCGATCTTCATCTCGCCGCGCACCGTTGAACACCATGTGGCCAGCATCCGGCGACGCCTGGATGCGACCTCACGCTCCGACCTGATTGCCAAACTGCGTCTGGTCATGGGGCCCGACCCTGTGGGGAGGTCCCAGTCCCCTGAATAGCCGAGTGAGACAACGGCGCGACCCCTAGGTGCGTCCGGCAGATATGGGTACCAACCCCCCATGCCCCGCAGCCCCCGACTCAATATTCTGACAAGAGAAATATCCGCCTCACAGGAGTCTAAAGATGACAACACCATTGGCGACTATCGCGGATGCGATCATCGAGTTCATCCTCAGCCTGCTGCGTGATCCTGACGCCGCAGCCGCCTTTGAAAACGATCCCGACCAGGCCCTCGCGCAGGCCGGCCTTTCTGACATTTGCGCCACTGACGTGCGAGCGGTCGTCCCGGTGATCGTCGATCGCCCCGACGTCATCGAGCGGGCACCAGTGATTCCGGTCACGCCCTACACTCCGCCCGCACCACGCCCAGAGCCGCCGGTGGTCAAGGAAATCATGCAGGTGGCAAACAACTTCAAGATCGACAACCGGTCGACCATCATCGACCAGTCGGTCAACCAGAGCATCTGGGCACACGGCGACGTAACCCAGATCTTCGACCAGGAGGCAATCATCGCCACCGGCGACCACTCGATCGCTGCTGGCGAGGGCGTGCTGGTCGACAACTCCGACAACGAGATCGAGATCGGCGACGTCAACATCGGTAACACCGAGATCAATACCGATATCGACGACTCGTTCAATGATTCGTCGACGGACGTCGATGCTGACATCGACGCCGATGTCGACGGGTCGTTCAACCAGGACCAGACCGATGTCGAGGTCGTGGTTGATGACTCCTTCAACGACACCACGGTGGTCGAGGAGTCGTTCACCAACCAGACCGAGGTCGAGGTGTCCAACGTGGTCGAGGTGGCAGTGGAGGGGCCGGTCACCTACGAGGAGGCTCCGCTCTACGACCTCGCGCCAGAGTACGAGGAACCGCCTGTCGAGTTCGACGAGGTCTGAAGGCTGATCGGGTAACCAACACCCATGGCCAAGGAAGAAGCAAGGGGCCCAGACCAGCAGGCCGCTCCACCTTCCCGCGAATTGGCGGAGGTGGAGGGGCCTGCTGGTCATGTCGAGCCGGTGCCGGCCCCACCCAGGCGGCGTCCTCATGACCAGGCCTACGTGACGATCCGGACCAAGCCCGAGAAACATGTCGAGGCGCCCCAGCGGCCCTCCCTGCTCAGTGGCAACGCCGCGCCGGTGCTGGTGAAGAACCCGCCACCGCTGTCGATCAGGTTGAGCCAGTTGCTGTGGGTGAGCAGCTTCGTGGTGGGTGTGGTGCTGATCGTCTATTTCTTCGTCATCCGCGAAGACCAGTTGCAACCCATCATGGACATCGTTCGCGAGGTCGACCCGGATCGCAGCGATGACGCCTATGAGCGGGCGGCCAACATCATCTTCTGGTCGGTCTTCGGCTCCCTGATCGCCTTGCTGCTGGCCCAGATCACGCTGCTTGTCTCGTTCATGAACCGCAAGCCCGGGGTGCGCTGGTGGCAGTTCTTCACTCTGGTCCTGCAGGGATTGCTGCTGGCACTGGGCAGTGAGCTGGTTTGGGCTGGCGACAACGGTGAACTGTTGCGCCAGATCCATGTGTTGCAGCTACTGCTCGTCCTGCTCGCCCTGCTCGCCAGCAATGTTGCCGGTGGTGTCGCCTGGAGTGCCCGCCGCCACGACGTCCGAAGGGGGCTGGTCGGTTCCGGCTCGCTTGATGTCTGAGGCGATCTGCTCCAGGCTGCGAAGCACCACCTGGCAGGCCTCTGCGGTCGCCCGGTCCAGCACCGGGGACACGCTGAGCACCCGCCAGCGATCCAGTTCGACAGCCAGCCTGTCGGCGATGACTGCAGGCTCTGCCTGCTCGTCCAGTCCCAGGCGGGTAGCGGCGTCCAGACCCGAACCGCCCACGATCCGGACTGCATCGGCGGTCTCGGCCGGGGGAAGTGAGAGCCCGGAGACATGGGCCTGCGAGATGACCGCCAACTCATGCACACCATAAGCGTTCAAGCGCATCCGTTCGATGCCTGCCTCAAGCTCGGTGGCCTCGCTTCGGGGATTGACTGCCATCAACCGCTCCAGTCCATCCAGGATGGTGCGGGTCTTGAGTGCCTCGGCCCTGGAATGGAACTGCAGGCCCACGAATTCGGACAATTCGTTCAGGCCGCTCTGCTGCACCAATTGCTCGGCGAGGTCTGAGGAGTCACTCACCCCGGCACGCACCAGTGAGGTTGCCAGCCGGACCCCGAACATGCCGAAACGCGCCAGCAGGGCTCGCCGGTCCTGTTCGGACAGCGAGGTGAAGTCGGCTGGCCGCACGAAACGGTCGGCCGAGATCAACAGCCGCTCCCGGTTGGCGCGGTCCAGGCCCGCCAACTCACGGAAGGCGGTGTACTCGCTTTCGCGCAGCGTCCGGGCGCCCTCGGCCAGCAGACCAGCGACCGGCACCACGCTCAGGGCCAGCGATGACAATTCGCCATCCAGTTCATAGCGGCGGGCGACCTTGCGGGCCGAAAGCAACGAGTCGATCCGTCCCGAGCCGATCTCATCGGCGCGGGACAGCACTGCCACCGCATTGATACCCCGGGATGACCCGGCAGCGGTATCGCGGAAGGCCTCCAGGAAGTTGAGGTCGGAGGGGTGCAGGTGTCGGAGCAGGTAGACGATGGCATCAGCGGATGAGGGCGTCTGGTCCGGAGTGAGGAAGTGCAGTGACCGGGCCGATACATTCTCCGACAGCGAGGCAATGCCGGGGGTGTCGATCAGGATTACCCGACGTAGCGCAGGGGAGGGCCAGGTGATGTCGATCCGTTCGACCTCGTCGGCATTGCGGCCGTCCAGGTCGAGCAGCAGTTGACCCTTCTTGCGCCGCACCGGAAGACGCTGTGGCTGGCCTTCCTTCGGGTGCAGCGTGATGGACGGGGTGTCGGCATAGCGGTACCAGGTGACCACCCGGGTGCATTCACCAGCATCCGTGGGTGCGATCCGCTCGCCGAGGACAGCGTTCAGCAGGGTCGACTTGCCGGCCTTGACGATGCCGGCCACGGCCAGCCGGAGCGGCTCGTGCAGCCGCCGGTCGAGTTCATCCAGCACCCGGGTCGCGGGCCGGTCGTTGACATAGAGTTCGCGGGCCTTCGAGATCAACTCGGCGGCCGCCGAGATCGTGGGGGACTGGTTCACCTTCCTACAGCCTCCACGACCCGTTGCGCCTCAACCGGCGGCAGGATCGTCTGGAACTGCTCCAACTGTTGCAGTTGCGATTGCAGCAATGCCACGCGCTTCTCGCTTTCCTTGCTGTAGGTTCCGGCGGCCTGCTTGGCGGCCAGCACTGATTCGGCCAGCGAGCGGTGCATTTCGTCGGCGATGCTGGTGAAGTGGTCACGGGCGGTGCGCTGGACGATCCGCAGCCGGTCCTTCAACTGCTTGGAGACCTGGAAGGTGATCTCGTCGATATAGCGGCGCACGATGTTCTTCGCCTCGAATCGACGGCGGTTCAACCGGCCCCCCATGTCTTCCCGGTAGGCGCGACGGCCCACCAGGACGCCTGCCAGCAGCGACAACGGGTTGATCAGGGACAGCCCGATCAGGCCGGTCGCCAGACCCACCATCAGCACGCCACCGTATGAGCCGCGCACCCCGATGTAGATCTTCTCGCCAGCACTCAGGTGCCCTTCATCGAAACCGGGCAACTCGTCAACCGGGTCGAGGATCCCCTCGGTTGAGCCGACTGCGATCTGCGGCAGTTCAAGCTCTTCGGCCATGAACAGGTCGGCAACTTCAGCGGTGAGCCAGCGGGAACGCTCATCGGTCCAGACGAAGGTCTCGGACAACGCCTCGGCGACCCGCTGGTCGATCCACTCGGTGATCTGTTCCCAGATGGGGCCCGGATCACCCTCGTCGATCGCCTGTTCGGCCTCCCGCTGCACCCGGCGCAGCCGGTCGCGCAGGTCATGCTCCATATCCGAGATGAGGTCGGCGACCCCGTCGGACAGGGCCACCTGCCAGCGGGAATTGACTCCGCGGAACTGCTCGGCCTGTGACTTGGCGTCCTCCAGCTCGGCAATCAGGCGCGGTGTGTCCTCGGGATGCAGGATGGCACTCAGCTCGGTACGCACCGAGAGCGCCATCTGGTCCACAACGAAGCGCACATCATGGACTGCGCTGCGCAACCCGAGCACCTCGGCGCGGGCCACGATGTCATTGCGCAGGTGCGAGATCAGGGCCGGGAAGCCGGATTCGTCGTTCAGGGTCCGGTCCTGTTCGGATGCTGCCAGCAGCCGCAGGTCGCTGGAGACCGCGAAGACTGGCAACTCGCCGATCTGTTTGAGGTGGGAGCGGTCGATCCGTTCGATGGCTCGCCACTCCGGGTAGAGGTCGGTCTTGGCAAGTACCGCCGCCACGTTCGGGCAGATCCGCATTGCGTTCTTGAGTAGCCGGATCTCGGGTTCGGTGTACTCCTGGGAGGCATCCGAGACCAGCAGCACGGCATGGGCCGAGGAGAGCGCCGACAGGGTCGCCAGGGCCTTGGTGGAATCCAGGGACCCGACCCCGGGTGAGTCGACCAGCCGCAACCCGCCACGAAGCAACTCGCGCGGCAGAACGACCTCGGCAGAAATCAGGTGGCGTTCGTTCCCGGGGTTGCCCTTCTCTGATACGTACTGGGCCAGGTCGTCCAGGGCGACCGGCTGCCGCACGATCTCGGCTGTCAGGTCGTCATCCTCGCCGGAGCGCAGCAGCACTGCAGCGGCCGGTTCATCGCCGTAACCGACCGCGGTGGGCACGCTGGTGGCGATGTCGTCGTCGATCGGGCAGACCGGGGCATTGACCAGGGCGTTGATCAACTTGGATTTGCCCTGCTTGAACTCACCGACCACCACTACCCGCACGTTCGGGTCATTGAGGCGTGCCTGGGTCTGGCGCAGGCGTTGCACCAGGTCTGCGCGTCCCAGGGCGGTCGCGT
>JBMNPP010000110.1:0-9141 GCA_050943675.1 Brooklawnia sp. | reverse complement strand
AACTGCTGGCCTCGGGGAACATGCCCAGGCACAGCCGGATCATCCCGAAGGTGCCGATCTTGTCCAGCACACCGACCAGCAGGGTCGTCGCACCGGGCAGGGCCTGCTCGGCTGCGTCCGGCAACCAGGAGTGCACCGGGACCATCGGGGCCTTCACCGCGAAGGCGATGAAGAACGAGACGAACATCAGCTTTTCGAGGGTGCCCCCGATGCCGATGGCTGCCACGTCACTGATCAGGAAGCTGGGAGCACCGGCGTCAGCGGTGACCACGTAGACCGCGATCACCCCGGCCAGCATCACCAGCCCACCGGCCAGCGAGTACAGCAGGAACTTCAGTGCTGCCCGGCCACGCTTCGGCCCACCCCAACCCTGGATCAGGAAGAACATCGGGATCAGGGTGGCTTCGAAGAAGATGTAGAACAGCAGCACATCGGAGGCCATGAACACGAACAGGGCAAAACCCTGCAGCATCAATGCCAGCGCACCGAAGATATTGCTGTCCCACTTGGGCAGGTCATGACCGTCCACGTGCCGGTCGTCGATATTCCACTCGGCCAGCAACACGATGGGCACCAGGATGGTGGTGAGCAGGACCATCGCCCGGCCCATACCGTCCAGCGACAGGGCGTAGTAGGCACCGATCTGCGGGATCCACTCGACCTGTTCGCTGAGATCGGTGCTACCAGAGATGGCGAACACGACGACGCCGAGCACCAGGGTGACCAGGGCGAAGCCCATGGCGACCTGCCTGCCGAGTCGTCCGCGGAGCACGAAGGCCAGTAGCGAGCCGATTATCGGCAGCACCGCCAGGGTGGTGAGCAGGGGAATTGCGGTATTCATCAGTTCTCCTCTACTCAGCCCAGCCGGCCGAGGATCAAGACGGCGCTGATCAATATGGCGCCAAGCACCGTGGTCAGCCCGTAAGTACGCGTGTAGCCGTTCTGCAACCGGCTGAACACACCACCGATATCCCTGGTGATGGTGGTGAGGCCACGAACGCCACCGTCGACGAGCATGTCGTCGACCTGGGCGACCGTGTTGACCACCTGACCGCCACCACGAACGAAGACTGCGTCATTGAACTGGTCGGCCAGCAGGTCGTTGCGCCCGACGTAGACGATCGGGTTCTTCGTCCGTGGCTGCTCATAGCTGATCTCACCGCGGTAGGCGAAGTAGCCGATGGCGACCCCGGCCAGCACCAGCACCAGCGTCACCCAGCCCTGCCACGGAATCTCCCACAGCGGCGCCGGATGCGGGGTGAACCCGGTCGGCGGGGCCAGCCAGTGCTGGATGGCGCTGTTCAGGGCCATTCCGAGCACAGCCGAACCGATGGCCAGCACGACCAGCGGGACGACCATGATCATCGGCGACTCGTGCGGGTGCACATCCCTGGCCCAGCGCTTCTCGCCGAAGAAGGTCATCATCATCAGTCGGGTCATGTAGAAAGCGGTGATGAAGGCACCGATCATCGCCAGTGCTCCGAAGACCTCGCCCCGCTCCCAGGCAGCCACGATGATGTGGTCCTTTGAGTAGAAGCCGGCCAGCGGCGGGATGCCGATGATCGCCAGGTAGCCGATCGCGAAGGTCGCGAAGGTCCACGGCATCACCTTGCGCAGGCCACCGAAATGGCGCATGTCGGTGTCGTCGTTCATCGCGTGCATCACCGAACCGGCACCCAGGAACATATTGGCCTTGAAGAAGCCGTGGGTGAACAGGTGGAAGATGGCGAATGCGCCACCGGCCGGGCCAATGCCGGCCGCCAGCATCATGTAGCCGATCTGGCTCATGGTCGAACCAGCCAGCACCTTCTTGATGTCGTCCTTGGTCGAACCGATCCAGGCACCGGCCAGCAGCGTGACCACACCGACGATGCAGACCGCCAGCGATGCCGCGTAGGTCAGTTCGTAGATGGCGTGGCTGCGCACCACCAGGTACACACCTGCGGTGACCATGGTCGCCGCGTGGATCAGGGCAGACACCGGTGTCGGGCCCTCCATCGCGTCCAGCAACCAGGATTGCAGCGGCACCTGGGCCGACTTGCCACAAGCAGCCAGCAGCAGGAAGAAGCCGATCGCGGTCACCCAACCGAGGCTGGCGTTGCCGATTGCCTGGTTGACCTCTGCGAAGTTGACCGTCCCGAACAGGCCGACCATCGTGAACAGGGCCAGCAACAGGCCCAGGTCGCCGACCCGGTTGACCAGGAAAGCCTTCTTGGCGGCCAGCGCGGCACTATGGCGTTCCTGCCAGAAACCGATCAGCAGGTAGGAGGCCAGGCCAACACCTTCCCAACCGACGAACAGCACTGCATAGTTGTCGGCCAGCACCAGCAGCAGCATCGCTGCGATGAAGATGTTCAGGAAGGCGAAGAAGCGGCGCCGGTTCGGGTCGGTGGCCATGTAGCCCACCGAGTAGATGAAGATCAGCGAACCGACCCCGGTCACCAGCAGCGCGAACAGGATCGACAGCTGGTCGACCAGCAGTGCGGCCTTCAGGTCGAGTGTGCCGATGGTGATCCAGTCGAACATGGGCACATGCACGGCGCGGTCGGCCACTTCGGCGCCCAGCATCTGGATCCACAGCACCAGGGCCACCACGAACGAACCGATGCCACCGAGCACGCCGAGCCAATGGCCCCACGAGTCGGTCGCCCGGCCGCCGAGCAGCAGGATCGCGGCCACTACCACCGGGATGGCGATCATCAGCCAGGCGTATTGGAACAGCCCGGTGGCAGCCACCGGGATGACGATTTCCATGAGATTCACCGATGCCCCCTCAGTACTTCAACTGGTTCTGGTCGTCGACCGAGGCCGAGCGTCGGGTCCGGAAGATGGTCATGATGATGGCCAGACCAATGACGACCTCTGCGGCAGCAACCACCATCACGAAGAACGCACCGACCTGCCCCAACAGGTTGCCATTGGCATAGCTGAACGAAACCAGGGCGAGGTTGGCGGAGTTGAGCATCAGCTCAACCGACATGAATGCGATCAGCGCATTGCGGCGCACCAGGAAGCCCAGCACACCGATAGCGAACAGGATCGCCGACAGCACGAGGTAGGCGTTCACATTCATCGTTCATCCTCCTCGTTGCCCTCACCGGCACCCAGTTCACGGGGGCCGGAATCATCGAGCTGGCCAGCAAACACGTCGGCCATGTCGCTGCCCACCAGTTCATCGTTGATCTGGACGAACTGCGTCATGGCTGTGCGGTGGGCGGCCCGCAATCCGTCATTCTCGACGATGGCCACACCACGCACTGCAAGCGTCGGCGAAACAGAATTTTCGGCGACCGAACCGTCCGGCAGCAGCGCCGGGTAGGCCACCGAGTTGTGTCGGGCGTAAACGCCCGGGCCGGGCAGCGGACCGGGATCGGTGCCCTGCTCGGCATAGGCGAGCGTCCGCTTGCGGACGCGGTCTGCCTGGCTCTGCTTCTTGCGCAACCGCTCGCCGTGGGCGAGCACGATCGCGGCGACTGCGGCGGTGATCAAGAGCGCCGCGGTCAGTTCGAAGGCAAGCACGAAGGGCCCAAAGACCAGCCCTGCCAGACCCTCGACATTGCCGTCCCTATTGGCCTCCTGCAGACCGACGGTGGTCACCACACCCTGTCCGACCGCGACGATGAGCAACGCTGCCAGGGCGAAGACGAGGATGGTGGAGGCCACCCGCTGACCGCGGATGGTCTCGACCAGCGAATCAATGCTGTCGACACCAGCGATCATCATGGTGAACAGGAACAACATCATGATGGCGCCGGTGTAGACGATGATCTGGGCAACGAACAGGAACGGTGCGTCCAGCGAGGCGTAGAGGCAGCCGAGCGCGACCATCATGCCGGCCAGGCTCAGGGCTGAATGCACGGGCTTGCGCGAGATCACCATGCCCAGCGCGCCGGCAACGGACACCGGGGCGAAAACCCAGAAGGCCACCTGCTGGGCGGTGATGAGCGGAATCACTTCTCCGCCTCCTTTGTTTCTGGCTGAGTCCCGCTATCAGCAGCGGTACGGGTATCGAGCTGGCCAGTTGGCGGCAGTCCGAGGAAGTAATCCTTCTCTTCGGCACCGAGCCGGCGGGGGTGCGGGGGCTCCTCCATACCGGGCAGTAGCGGCGCCAGCAGTTCATGCTTTTCGTAGATCAGCGACTCGCGAGTGCGATCCGAGAACTTGAACTCGTTGGTCATCGTCAGGGCCCGCGTCGGACAGGCCTCGATGCAGTAACCACACAGGATGCACCGCAGGTAGTTGATCTGGTAGACCCTGCCGTAACGCTCACCGGGCGAGTAGCGCTGCTCATCGGTGTTGTCGGCACCTTCGACATAGATCGCGTCGGCCGGGCAGGCCCATGCGCATAGTTCGCAACCGACACACTTCTCCAGGCCGTCCGGCCAGCGATTCAGCTGGTGTCGGCCGTGGAAGCGCGGGGCGGTTATCTTCTCATGGCCCTTCTGCGGGTAGCCCTGCGTGAAGGTCTTGCGGAACATCGTCCGAAAGGTGATGCCAAATCCTGACCAGGCGCCCATCAGACATCAGCTCCATCCGTGGTATTGGCCCGACGTGGTGCCTCGGTGACCAGGTCGTCGGGATCAGCAGATCCCTCGAGGACCCCGACCAGGATCTTCTGGTCGGGCATTGGTGGCACTGGGTAGCCACCGGCGAACGCATCGAACTCTTCTTCGTCGAGCTCGCCGAGCTCGTCGGTGACCTCTTCACGGCCACCGAACCAGATGGTGCCCAGGATCGCCAGCAGCAGCACCGCGACGGTGCCGATGAAGATCGGTGAGCTCCACCAGTTGTGCTGGGCAGCGCCGCGGCCCAGGGCCAGCATGGTGATCCAGGCCAGGTTGACCGGGATGAGCACCTTCCAGCCCAGGTCCATCAGCTGGTCGTAGCGCACCCGCGGCACAGCCGCACGCACCCAGGAGAAGAAGAAGAGGAGCAACTGCACCTTGATCAGGAACCACAGCAGACCGAACCAGCCCTGGTCGAGGAAGGTGCCGTTCAACGGCCACGGCGCGCCGTATCCACCCAGGAAGAGGGTCACTGCGACTGCCGAGACCGTGGCCATGTTGATGTACTCGGCCAGGAAGAACAGGGCGTAGCGGAAACCGGAGTAGTCGGTGAGGTGACCCGAAACCAGTTCGGACTCACACTCGGGCATGTCGAAGGGCTGCCGGTTGGTCTCGCCGAACATCGCGATCACGTAGATGATGAAGCTGGGCAGCAGGAGCAGCCCGTACCAGCCGGGCAGCGGGACCGACCAGCCGAATACGTTCATTGGGATGTGCTGGGCCTCGACGATCTGGCTGGTCGACATGGTGCCGGCGTACATGAACACCGCCACCAGCGACAGGCCCATGGCCAACTCGTAACTGATCAGCTGCGCTGTTGCGCGCATCGAGCCGAGCAGCGAGTAGGTGCCGTTCGAGGCCCATCCGGCAAGGACGAAGCCATAGAACCCCATACCGGCGATCGCCAGCACCATCAGCGCACCGACCGGCAGGTCGGTCACCTGCAGCCGGGTGGTCTGGCCGAACATCTGCACCTCGCCACCGAACGGGATCACCGCCCAGGCGCCGAAGGCCGCGACGGCGGTCAGCATGGGGGCCAGGTTGAACACCAGGGCGTCGGTGCGGGCCGGCCGGAAATCCTCTTTCATCAGCAGCTTCACGCCGTCACCGAGGGCCTGTCCCAGACCCAGTGGACCGTTCATGATCGGTCCCTTGCGGTTCTGCATCTTGCCCAGCACGCGGCGCTCGAACCAGACATTGAAGATGGTCCAGGTCAGCAGCAGGACGAAGACGCCCACCACCTTGATCAGGACGATCCACCAAACGTCGTTACCGAACAGTGGACTCATGCCACACCTCCTGCAGCGTCGTCGACCGCTACCCGTACCGGATCACCAGCACGGGCCTGAAGCGCCACCCCAAGGTTGACGCCGGAGTTCTTCGGGGCCCACACCACACCATCGACCATCTGTTGGGTGACTGCGACGGGCAGCACCACATTGGCCTGCTCGCCCAACCGAACCCGGTCACCGGTGTCCACGCCCAATTGGGCCGCAGTGGCCGGTGATACCCGGGCCACCGGAGCTGGTGCGGTTGCCCGCAGTTCGTCGGCACCGTCCAGGCAGCTGGCATCGTCCACGGCGGCACGCCAGGTCGCCAGCAACAGGCCCTCGGAGCTCGCGCCCTCAACCGCCGATGCCTGAGCCGGGGTCTGGCCGGCGAATTCGGCGCGGGCACCCTCCCAGTCCCAGACTTCGGCGTGCGAGGCCCTGGCCTGGGCCGGTGAACGCATGCCCAGGTCACTGCCCAGCGCATCGGCCAGCGCAGCCAGCACCCGGACATCGGTCATGGTGTTGGTCGACCTGGAGTTGATCGCCTGCACCGGTCGCACGCGGTGCTCCCAGTTGATGAAGGTGCCGATCTGCTCTTCGAGCAGGGCTACCGGGAAGACCACATCGGCCTGCTCGGCCACCCGGCTGAGCCGCTGCTCCAGGCTGACCACGAATACCTCGGAGGCCAGCGCTGCCTGCGCGGCGGCCGGGTCGGCCAGGTCGTTGATATCGACCCCACCGACCACCAGGGCCTTCAGTGAGCCATCGGCAGCAGCTGCCAGCATCGCCTCGGTATCCAGGCCGGCGGTGGCAGGCAACTGGTCAATACCCCACGCGGCCTGCAGGTCGACCCTGGCCGAAGCATCGGCAACCAGGCGGCTACCGGGCAACAGCCCGGGCAGGCAACCCGCCTCCAGCGCGGCGATCTCGCCGGCCCGGCGGGGCACCCAGGCCCAGCGCACGCCCGCATCGCCGAACCCGGCGATGGTGGCCAGCAGGCCGGGCACCGCGGATGCCCGCTCGCCCACCAGCACGATGGTGTCCTGGTCGATCTGGTCGGCCAGGCCCGCTAGTGCGGCCACCTCGCCGCCCGGTGCGCACGGCACCAGGCTGGCGCCCATCTTGGCCGAGCCATTGCTCAGGAACGGCGCGACCGCGATCACCTGGGTGGAGTGCTGGTACCAGGCCTTGCGCAGTCGCAGGAAGACGATAGGTGATTCCTCTTCGGGCTCGAACCCGACGAGGACGACCTTCCTGGCTTCTTCCAGGTCGGCATAGGTCACCGAATCAGCCAGCCGCCGCCCGACGATCCGCGAGGCCAGGAAGTCGGCCTCATCGGCACCGTAGGGACGGGCGCGGAAATCAATCGAGTTGGTGCCCAGCACGGCGCGAGCGAACTTCGCGTAGGAGTAGGCGTTCTCGAGGGTCAGCCGGCCACCAGTCAGCACACCGACATCGCTGCCGGCTGCAGACAGCCCGGCCACCGCAGCATCTATGGCCTCGGGCCAACTGGCGGGCTGCAGTTCACCATCGCGGCGAACCAGCGGATGGGTCAGGCGGTCATCCTGGCGTCCGTAGTAGAAGCCGAACCGGCCCTTGTCGCAGTTCCATTCCTCGTTGACCTGCGGGTCATCCCCGGCCAGACGGCGACGCACCCTGGAATTGCGGTGATCGACGCGCAACTCACAACCGGCGGCGCAGTTCTCGCAGGTGGTGGTGGTGCTGACCAGGTCGAAGGGTCGCGCCTGGAATCGGTAGTCAACGCTGGTTAGGGCACCCACCGGGCAGATCTGCACAATGTTGCCCGAGAAGTAGCTCTCATAGGGCTTGCTGGCATAGATGTTGATCTGGCTCAGACCGCCACGCTCGGCCAGCGAGATGAAATCGTCGCCCGAGATCTGGGTGCCGAAGCGGGTGCAGCGCTGGCACAGCACGCAGCGCTCGCGGTCGATCAGGATCTGCGCCGAGATGTTCACCGGCTTGGGATAGGTGCGCTTGACCCCTTCATAGCGGGATTCGCCGCGGCCATGGCTCATCGCCTGGTTCTGCAGCGGGCATTCGCCGCCCTTGTCGCAGATCGGGCAGTCCAGCGGGTGGTTGATCAGCAGGAACTCCAGCATCCCTGCCTGGTGCTTGGCCACCGTCTGGTTGGTCTCGGCCGTCTCGACGACCATATTCGGCATCACGGTCAGCGCGCAGGCCGGCTGCGGCTTCATCGGGCGCCCGTTGCCGCCGTCAGGTACATCCACGATGCACTGGCGGCAGGCGGCCACCGGATCGAGCAGGGTGTGGTCGCAGAAGCGCGGGATCTCGATACCGATCTGCTCGGCTGCCCGGATGACCAGGGTTCCCTTCGGAACACTGACCTCGATGCCGTCGATGGTGGCGCTCACCAGGTCACTGGCTGCCACCTCATTGCCGGGCCTCTTGACATCGGTGCTCATCGGTCAGCCCCAATCACGTTGATCGACTCCCGTTGGTAAGGGAAGTAGACGCTGTTTTCGTATGGGAACAGTTCCCAGGCCGGGGTGTGGTAGCCGGCCTCGAATTCGTCACGGAAATGCTTGATCGAGCTGGTGATGTTGGCCACGAACCCGTCGGCCAGGGTGCAGAAGCTCTTCATCGACACGTTGTCGCAGACGTCCAGCAACTTCTCGATGTCGCCCTCGGAACCCTTGCCGGCCTCGAGGTTGCGCAGGGTCTGCACCAGCCACCAGCTGCCCTCACGGCAAGGCGTGCACTTGCCGCATGATTCGTGCTTGTAGAACTCCGTCCACCGCAGGCAGGCCCGCACCACCGAGGTGGTCTCGTCGAAGGTCTGCAGCGCCTTGGTGCCCAGCAGCGAACCGGCCGCCGCAGTGGCCTCGTAGTCCAGCGGGACGTCGATGTGCTCGGCGGTCAGGATCGGGGTGGACGAGCCACCTGGAGTGAAGAACTTCAGCTGGTGCCCCTCGCGGATACCGCCGGCCAGGTCGAGCAGGGTGCCGAAGGTGATGCCCAGCGGCGCCTCGTACTGCCCGGGACGGGTGACGTGACCACTGATCGAGTAGATCGTGGCGCCAGCCGACTTCTCGGTGCCCATCTGCTTGTACCAGTCGGGGCCGTTGGCGACGATCGCCGGGACAGACGCGATGGACTCGGCATTGTTGACCACCGTCGGCGAAGCGTACAGACCCGCCACCGCCGGGAATGGCGGACGGAGCCGGGGCTGGCCGCGGCGTCCCTCCAGCGAATCCAGCAGCGCAGTCTCTTCGCCACAGATATAGGCACCTGCGCCAGGGTGCACCACGACATCGAGATCGAAA
>JBMNPP010000109.1:0-9155 GCA_050943675.1 Brooklawnia sp. | reverse complement strand
AACCCGCCCAGTGTCGGCCTCGATGATCTCGACCGGACGGCCGAGCGCGCCACGCAGGTCGATGCTGCCGACCGCCCGCTCAGCCTCTACCGAGAACCAGCCAGTCGGCCGCCTGCGCAAGGCACCCAGGTCGGCCAGGTCGTCAGCCAGCCGGGGCATGGTGGGCCCGAACCAGCGCTCATCATCGGCCACCAGCGGTGATTCCTGCGCTGCAGCAGCCAGGTGTGGACGCAGCACATAGGGGTTCGCGGGGTGCAGCACCGTCTGCTCGACTGGCCGATCAAAGATCAGCTCGGGGTGGTCGAGCAGGTGGGCGTCCAGCGGGTCGTCCCGGGCCACCAGCACCACCAGGGCGTCACGTTCACCCCGCCCGGCACGCCCGGCCTGCTGCCAGAACGACCCCAGGGTGCCCGGGAAACCGGTGATGACCACCGCATCCAGCCCCGAGATGTCGATGCCCAGTTCCAGGGCGTTGGTGGCTGCCACCCCCGCCAGTTCACCTGACCGCAGCCGGGCCTCGATGCGGCGCCGGTCCTCAGCCAGGTAACCGGCGCGGTAGCTGGCCACCACCCGGCCCGACCGGATGCGGTCGGTTGCCCGCAGCGAGATCAGCTCGGCCATGGTGCGGCTGGCCACGAAGGTGATCACCTGCTGGCCCTCGTCCACCAGCCTGGCCAGCAACTCGGCCGCCTCATGCGGTGCCTCGGAGGTTGGTCGCCACAGCACCACATCGCGGGCGGCCTGCGGTGATGAGTCGGCGTCGATCTCGAGCAGGGGCGCCTCCTCACCGATCAGCAGCGCACCGGACGCACCAGCATTGCGGGCGGTCGCCGATGCCAGCACGAAGACCGGGTCGGCCCCATAGGCCGCGCACAAGCGGCGCAACCGCCGCAGCACTGCCGACACCTGTGAACCGAAGACCCCGCGGTAGCGATGCGCCTCATCAACCACCACGTAACGCAGCGAGCCAAGCAGTCCGGACCAGCGGGCGTGGTTCGGCAGCACCGACCGGTGCAGCATGTCCGGGTTGCTGAGCACGAAAGTTGCGTGGTCGCGGGCGAACTGCCGTTCAGCGCCCACCGAATCACCATCAAGGTTGGCCACCTGCCAGCCCTTCGGTCCGAGCCTGCGGGCGGCGGCCCGCTGGTCGTGCGCGAGCGCCTTGGTCGGGGCCAGGTAGAGCGCGGTGTGCCGGGCCACGCCGAGCCGTGAGCGCAGGTCTGCCGGCGTCGTCCCCAGACTGGCAACTGCTGGCGGCACCGCCGTGGCAGCCATCACCGGCATCAGGTAGGCCAGCGACTTCCCCGACGCGGTCTGCGTGCTGATCACCGAATGGCGGCCACCCCAGATCGCCTCGGCCGCCCTCGCCTGGTGCGCCCAGGGCGCCTGGATGCCAGCCGCGACCAGCGAATCGCGGACCGCCGGCGGCAACCACTGCGGCCAGCCAGCGCATACCGCTGGTTGCCGGGCACGATGCCGCACCGCGACCAGGCGCGGATCATCAGCCAACCAGCCGGGTATGGACATGGCTTCCACCCTGCCATGCGCGCCTGACAGACTCGCAACATGATCGACGAATTGCGTGAGTCCCTGCTGGCCGCCAACTACACCGTTGATGCCGTGCTCGAACGCCTCGGTGAAGCAGCCCAGTCCGGGCTGCACCGCAATTCCACCATCCCGGCCCGTGCCGCACTCGGTGATGACTCATCACCCCTGGCCACCCTGATCAGGCTGTTCCCGCTCGCTTCGGCTGTCAGCCTTGAGCAGGCCCGCAATGCGCTGCCGGTCGATGCCCTGCGAAAGGCCGGGCTGCTGCAGGTCGAGGACCACCAGGTGCGCGCGAGTGTCGACCTGCGGCCCTACGCATTCGACACCGGATCAGGGCAGTGGGACGGCTGGGTGGTCTCCGACCACACGCCCGGTCTCGACCACGATCGACGCCCCATCAAACCCGACTACGTGCTCGGGGTCAGTCCGGCGTCCACCACGCTCGCACAACTCACCATCCCCGACCGGGTCGGCAGCGCCCTCGACCTGGGTACCGGCTGCGGGGTGCAGAGCCTGCACCTGTCGCGACAGGCCAGCCGCGTCGTCGCCACCGACGTCAACCCTCGCTGCCTCCAATTGGCCGAAATGACCGCCGCACTCAACCAGGTCGAGGTCGACCTGCGCGCCGGATCGCTCTACGAACCTGTTGCTGGTGAACGCTTCGACCTGATCGTCACCAACCCGCCCTACGTGATGAGCCCACCAGCCGACAGTGGACGGCTGGCCTACCGCGAGGCGGGCTTCACCGGCGACGAACTGGTGCGCCAGGTGGTCACCGGTTGCATCGAGCACCTGAACCCGCAGGGCACCTGCCAGGTGCTGGCCAACTGGGCGATCACCGACGAACCCGTCGAGGAACGGCTGGCCGGCTGGGCGGCAGCGGGCGCCGACCTGTGGGTCATCGAACGTGAACTCCTGGACCCCTACGAATACATCGAGTTGTGGCTCACTGATGCGGGCCTGGCCGGCGACCCCAGCTGGACCGACCGCTACGTCGAGTGGCTGCAGTATTTCGACCGGCTGGGCATCCGGGGGGTCGGCATGGGCTGGATGACCGTGGTAAACGCCGGGCGCGAGCAACCCGACTTCACCTTCGAGGTGTGGCACCACGAGGTCGCCCAACCGCTCGGCCCAACCATTTCGCGGCGGCCGCGCGCGCTGGACGAGGCAGCCGTCGATGATGCACGGCTGCTGGCCACCCATTTCGAACTCCAACCCGACGTCGTCCAGGAAACCCTGGGCACGCCGGGTGCCCCTGACCCGCAGTACCTGGTGCTGCGGCAGGGTGCCGGCCTGAAACGGGCGATGGATGTGGGTACCGCGTTTAGTGGTGTGCTGGGCGCCTGCGACGGCGAACTGCCGCTGGGCGTCATCATCGGGGCGGTCGCCAGTCTGCTCGACCAGGACGCCGAAACCCTGCGGGATGAGCTGCTGCCGAAGGTGCGAAACGCTATCCGCCAGGACTATCTGCGCCCCGTGCGGTTGTAGCCCCGGTTTGGCGGGAGGCTAACATTCGCATTAATTGCACCCCCCAGTTACCAAGCAGGATTCGAGGAAGAGACAACGTGACCACTACACCCCGTCGACTGGTGATCGTCGAGTCGCCGACAAAGGCGAACATGCTCACCCGCTTCCTGGGCTCGGGTTACGTCGTCGAGTCCAGCCGAGGCCACATCCGTGACCTGCCGACCAGCGCCGCCGAGGTGCCCGCCAAGTACAAGGGCCAGTCGTGGGCGCGTACCGGCGTCAACGTCGAAGACGACTTCGCGCCGTTGTATGTGGTCAGCCCCGACAAGAAGGCGACGCTCAAGACCCTCAAACAGCACCTGGCTGATGCCGACGAGCTTTTCCTGGCCACTGACCCCGACCGTGAGGGCGAGGCCATCGCCTGGCACCTGCTGCAGGAACTGAAGCCCAAGGTGCCGGTCAAGCGGATGGCCTTCCACGAGATCACCCCCGAGGCGGTTGCCCAGGCCGTCGAAAACCCCGGCGAACTGGACCTCGACCTGGTCGATGCGCAAGAAACCCGCCGCATCCTCGACCGGCTCTACGGCTACGAGGTCTCACCTGTGCTGTGGAAGAAGGTCATGCCCAGGCTGTCGGCGGGCCGCGTCCAGTCAGTGGCCACCCGCATCGTCGTCGACCGGGAACGGGAACGGATCGCCTTCCGTTCGGCGTCCTACTGGGACCTGCTGGCGAACCTGGATGCCGGGGCCGAGGCCACCCCACGCAATTTTGACGCCCGGCTGACCAACCTTGACCAGTGGCGCGTCGCCCGTGGCTCCGATTTCGACTCAAAGGCAGAGCTGGTCAACGACGTCTTCGTGCTGGACGAGCGCGGCGCCCGGGCGCTGGCCGATGTGCTGCCCGCCGCGAAGTTCAGTGTCGATTCGGTAGAGGCCAAGCCCTACACCCGTCGCCCGGCTGCACCCTTCCGCACCACCACGCTGCAGCAGGAGGCCGGCCGCAAGCTCGGCTTCACCACCGACCGCACCATGCGGGTCGCCCAGGAACTGTACGAGTCGGGCTACATCACTTATATGCGTACTGATTCGGTCTCGCTGTCGGCCGAGGCCGTCAAGGCGGCCCGCGACCAGGCCCGCCAGCTCTACGGACCCGACTACGTCCCCGAGAAGGCGCGCTTCTATGCGTCCAAGGTGAAGAGCGCGCAGGAAGCGCACGAGGCGATCCGGCCAGCCGGTGAGACCTTCCGCACCCCCGCCCAGGCCAAGCTCTTCGGCGACCAGGCCAAGCTGTACGAGCTGATCTGGCAGCGCACGATCGCCTCGCAAATGGCCGACGCGAAGGGACAGACGGTCAGTGTCAAGGTGCTCGCCGAGCTCGCCCAGCGGCTCAAGCTGGGCGCCGGGGCAGCCACCGTCGAGGCCCGGCAGGCGAGCTTCTCGGCCTCAGGGCGCACCATCACCTTCCCCGGTTACCTGAAGGCCTATGCCGACGCCGACGACTCACCGGGCGAGCAGGCCAAACTGCCGAAGCTGGCTGCTGGCCAATCGCTCGAATTGGTCGAGGTCACCCCGGAGGGGCACCAGACCAAGCCCCCGGCCCGGTTCACCGAACCGACCCTGATTGCACGGCTCGAAGAGCTACAGATCGGCCGGCCATCAACCTACGCTTCGATTATCCGCACCATCACCGCGCGCGACTATGTCTACAAGAAGGGCACCGCGCTGGTGCCTACCTGGCTGGCGTTCGCAGTGACCCGGCTGCTGGTCGAGCACTTCCCCCGGCTGGTCGACTACCAGTTCACCGCTGAGCTGGAGGACAAGCTCGACGAGATCGCCAACGGTGACGCGCGCCGCCTGGAGGTGCTCAACGACTTCTTCTTCGGTGAGACCGGCCAGGAACACGAGGGCCTGCACGAGATGGTCGCCAACCTCGGCGAGATCGACGCCCGAGCCCTGTCGACCTTCCCCCTGGATGAGGGCGTCAACGTCCGGGTCGGGCGGTACGGCACCTATGTCGAGGACGCCGACGAGAACCGCGCCAACGTACCCGACGACCTGGCCCCGGACGAACTGACCATCGAGGTGGCCCGCGAACTGCTGGCCAACCCGATGGGTGCCGAACGTGAACTGGGCAACGACCCCGAGACCGGGCACCCGATCGTGGCCCGCAACGGCCGCTACGGCCCCTACGTCACCGAGGTCCTGCCCGAGGACGAATCGGTGCCGAAGTCGAAGCGGCCCAAACCGCGCACCGGCTCGCTGTTCAAGACCATGACGCTCGAGTCGGTCACCCTGGAAGAGGCGCTGCAACTGCTCAGCCTGCCGCGGGTGGTTGGCGTCGACGATGAAGGCGTCGAGATCACCGCCCAGAACGGCCGCTACGGCCCCTACATCAAGCGGGGCAGCGATTCACGCACCCTGCCCAGTGAGGAATCGCTGTTCACCTTCACCCTGGACGAGGCCAAGGCATTGCTCGCCCAGCCACGCACCCGGCGCGGCCGCGCTCCGGCAGCCCCACTGGCTGAACTGGGTGCCGACCCTGCCACCGGCAAGCCGCTGGTCATCAAGGACGGCCGCTTCGGCCCGTACATCACTGACGGCGAATACAACGTCACCGTGCCGCGCGGCCAGGCCGTCGAACAGGTGGACCTGGAGCAGGCCGCAGACCTGATCGCCGCCAAGCGAGCCAAGGGCCCGGCCCCCAAGCGGACCACCAGACGAAAGAAGTAGGCCCGATGGCCAAACGAAGCCGCAGTTACCGGTTCGAGATGCCCTACCAGTCCGAGGCGCCGGTGCTGACCGATCCGGACGCAGGGATCGACCGGCTGCAACTGCGCGGCAAGCACGATCGTCGTGTGGTCACGCTCACGCTGTTCGACACCACTGATGAGCGGCTCAACTGGGCCGGGGTCATGCTGGCCCACCAGGTGGTCGCCGACCAGGGGCACTGGCTGCTGCAGGCACCCGACTGGCAGCCGTGGCTGCCCGTCGACCGACTGATCGAACTCGATGACGGTGATGAGTTACCGGCTGACCTTGCCGAACTGATGCGGCCATTCCGACGCCGGGCAATGATCGGCCCGGTTGCGTCGGTCACCCATGAACGGGCCGCCTACCGCCTGCTCGACCCGGGCGGCATCGAACTTGGCCAGTTGCTGGACGACCGGGTCACCGTCCGGCGGGGTGGGGTCGCGGTCGCCCGGCACCGCGAGGTCACCTTCGAGACCACCGATGAGATGTCGGCCACGCAACGAACTCTCGTCGTCGACCGCCTGCACCTGGCTGGCGGCACCCGGGTGGGCAGTTTCCCCGACCCGATCGAGCGGCTGGCCAGCCTCACCCATCCTGCGCAGGTGCCCGCCGAACCACCCCGGCCAGCTGAACTGACTGCCGAGGAATACCTCGAATGGGTGTTCACCTCCCGGCTCTTCCGGATCTGGCGGGCGGACCTGCAGATCCGCACCGGTGAGGTCGCTGACACCACACTGCTGAGCGCCGAGTTGGCCGAACTTGTTGGCATCGTGCGGGGCCTCGAGGCGTTGCTGGAACCCAGCTGGGCCCAGGAATTGTTGTGGCACATCAGCCAGGTCGATGGTCTGGATGACGCCTATTACGAGGTGCTCGACATGCTCGCCCAGGCCGCCCGCGCCCCCCGCATCGGCGCCTTGATCGACCAGCCGCACACCGCGCGCGAGATCCTGCGCGGCCAGGCGACCCAGGCGGCCGCAGAACTGGTCGCCGCTGTCGATACGCTCACCGCCCAAAGTCAGGACGAGGACTGGTCTGTGGCACTGGAGCGGGCCGAGGGCCTGGCCCGGCAGTTGGAGGCCGGGGCGCCGGTGCTGGGCAAGTTGGCCGACCGGAGCCGGCGCATCACCAGGCTGATGGGAACCCTGGGCGCAGCTGTTGGCCCCACCCACGAACTCGATGAGCAGGCAGTGGCCCAGCTGAGCTCCGCCGAGGCCTTCGCGGCTGGCCGCCAGTACGAACGCTCGATCGCCCAGACCGCACGGCCCCGCGCCAAACTGCTGAAATCGTGGCCCCGCACCCGTGAAATACTGTTCACGGCCTGGCCCCGGCTGGGTGAATCCGTTGAGCAGCTCGCGCTACCACCGGGGTCGACTGATGGGTAAGGGCCTTTTCGTAGTCTTCGAGGGCGGTGACAGGGTCGGCAAGTCCACCCAGGTGCGCGAGCTTGCAGCCTGGCTGACCGCGTCCGGAATCGCCCACACCGTCACCCACCAGCCAGGTGACACCTCTGCAGGTGCAACCATTCGGCGGCTGCTGCTCGACCCGCACAGCGAACTCAACGACCGCGCCGAGGCGCTGCTCTATGCCGCTGACAAGGCGCAACATGTGGCTGAAGTGGTGCGTCCGGCACTGCAGGCCGGCCAGGTGGTGATCTGCGACCGCTATGTCGATTCGATGCTGGCCTACCAGGGTGCCGGCCGCGACCTGCCCGCCAGTGAGCTGGCCCCCATCGTTGACTGGGCGACCGGTGGCCTGGTGCCCGACCTGACGGTGCTGCTCGACATCGATCCGGCCAGGGCTGTGGGCAGGGTGGTCAACAAGGACAGGCTTGAGGCTGCCGGGGACGTATTCCACCGCCGGGTGCGTGAGGGCTTCCTGCAGCTGGCGGCCGCCGAACCCGACCGCTACCTGGTGCTGCCCGCACTGGGCAACCTGCAAGGGACCGCCCGGCAGATCAGGGAAGCCGTTGCCGAGCGGCTGGGGGAGCGACCATGAGCGTGTGGGCAGAACTGGTCGGCCAAACCCATGTGGTCACTGAACTTCAGGCAGCCGTCCAGGCTGCGCGGCAGCCATCCCGGAACAGTCGCAATGCCATGACGCACGCCTGGCTGTTCACCGGCCCGCCCGGCTCGGGACGCAGCAACGCCGCTCGGGCCTTCGCGGCCGCGCTGCTGTGTGACGCGGGTGGCTGCGGGGAGTGCGTCACCTGCCGCACCGCCCTGTCGGGTGCCCACCCCGATGTCACGCTGGTGCGCACCGAACGGCTGTCGATCGGCGTGGACGAGGCCCGCGAGCTGGCCGCCCGCGGGTCGCGGGCCCCGACCGTGGGCGCCTACCAGGTGATCGTCGTCGAGGACGCCGACCGGTTGACCATCCAGGCCGCCAATGCCTTGCTGAAGTCATTCGAGGAGCCACCGCCGCGCACCGTGTGGGCCCTGTGCGCGCCCACCCTCGAGGACGTGGTGGTCACCATCCGCTCGCGGGCCCGGCACGTCAACCTGCGCACCCCGACCGATTCCGACGTGGCTGCCCTGCTCGACCAGCGGGATGGCATCGACCCGGCCCTGGCAGCGCACGCTGCCCGGGTTGCGCAGGGCCATATCGGGCGCGCGAGGGCACTGGCCCGAAGCGAGGAGGCCCGCAATTCGCGCCACCAGGTGCTGAAGGTGCCGGCCAGCCTGACCAGTGTGGGGGCCTGCCTGCAGGCTGCCGAGATGCTGGTCAACATGGCGAAGCAGGACGCTGAGCGCCGCACTGGTGAACTGGACGCCCGGGAACTCGCCGAATTGCGTGAGGCACTCGGCTTCGGCGCCAAGGGGGCGCGTCCCCGGCAGACCGCGGCGGCCCTGCGCGAGCTCGAGGACGAGCAGAAGATGCGCTCGCGGCGGATGCAGCGTGACGCACTCGACCTCGTCCTGACCGAATTGACCACCTGGTACCGCGATGTGCTGAGCGTGCAGATGGGGGTGGTCGACCCCACCGACCTGGATTCCGCGGCCAGCGGTGTCGGCCTGATCAATGCAGACATGCGGGACCAGATCGCCCGAGCCGCGCGGGAAACCTCACCCGAGCAGACGATCCGCCAGGTGGACGCACTGCTGGCCGCCCGCGAGGCGTTGGAGCATGCGGCCAACCATTTACTGGCCATGGAGTCGCTGCTCCTTTCGTTGGGTGCGTGTCAGTCCGTGGTTTTTCATGGCTGACGCGTAAAGATGGGATTGAATTATTGGGCCATCACGACAGCGAGGACAGCAGTGAAAACAGCCACTGAGGATGTGATCGACGAGCAGGCCAATCCGTCGCGCACCGTGGCCGCGTCTGCCCTGGCCGGTGCAAGCCCGGCAGTGCCGCGGGACCCACGACTGCTGGCCGCCGAACGCGCCGACCATG
>JBMNPP010000108.1:0-9228 GCA_050943675.1 Brooklawnia sp. | reverse complement strand
CAGGGCCCGGCCGTTGACGGCGAGCCCGGCCCGCAGCCGTTCGGCGCGGCCGCCACTGGCCACCAGGCCCACGTCGAACCCTGTCTGCTCGAAGTGGGCTGCATACATCGCACCCATCGCCCCCGCACCGACAATCGCCACCCGCTGAACCATGGCCACATGTTATGGCCCAACCGCTGGGTCAGCCCGGGGCGGGGGCGTAATCTTGACCGGTGAACGTTACTCGTCTGGCGCCCGGGCCCGAACTGGAGGCGCACTGTGCGCGGGTGGGTGCCGTGACATCGGCGGTATCGCGTGAGCTCCTGGGAACAGCTGACCTCGTCTGGCTGCCCGGCGAAATCCGGGCCGACATCACCCACCCCGTGCCGGGGGTGGACAGACGCTGGCTACTGCTCACCGAGGGCAGCCAGGATGTCGCCGGCATCGAGTTCGAGGCCAATTCCCAGACTGGTGGCCCACCGGATTGCGAGCTGTGGCTGCCTCTCGGGACGGACCCCGAGCTGGTGGTGCCACGCTTCCTGGCCATCGGCAACCAGTTCGCGGCGGAACTGGGCCGTCAGACCTGGTGTGCCTGGTACTTCCACGCCGATCTTCCTGCTCGGGTGAGCTCTCCGGAGGGCATCGGCTCCGTCGGACGGGATCGGGTCGCTGAGCTCCTGATCTCCCATGGCGCCCGGCTGGGGCAGGTCTACCGCATCTCGGCACTCGACCTGGTCGAGGATCCTGTGCCCGTCCCGGTGCCCAGCGGTTACCGGGTTGAACAGTGGTTGGGGCCCACTCCGTCGGCATGGCTGCCGCAGGCAGCCGAACTGCACACCATCACCATGGCTGATGCCCCGACGGGGCAGACCGGCTACGTCCCTGAGCAATTCAGTGTCGAACGCGTCGCCGCCGATGAGGCCGCGGCGGTTGTGGCCGGCCGTGAGTTGGTGAGCGTGCTGGTGCTCACCGACGAGGGTCGACCAGCTGCCCTGACCCAGGTCGCCGTCCAGGGCGGGCACGACCTGGCCTACCAGTGGGACACCGTGGTCGCCCCTGAACACCGCGGGCGCAGGTTGGGTCGACTGTGCAAGACGATGGCTGCTGAGCTGGTTCGCAGCCACCACCCGCGGGTGCGCCGTATGGTCACCTTCAATGCCGCAGAGAATGCCCACATGCTGCGCATCAACGAAGAATTGGGTTGGCGTCCCATCGCACACCAGGGGGTCTGGGTGGTGCCCACCCAGCCCGGGTTCCGATGCCCCGGGCCGGACTGACGGCCTACAAGGTGCCCAGGAAGATCGAATTCGTCGACGAGATCCCGATGACGAAGGTGAACAAGCCAGACCGCGAAGCGCTACGGGTCCAGGAACGAGGCAATCCGGACGGCAGTTGATCCGGGCCAGAGTGCGCAGGCGGTCCAGTCGGGTTCAGGGCTCGGGCAGAATGGATGGATGAACCACCCGCACAACCGACTGGCCTTGTCAGCCCCGGGCCAGTCGGTGCCACCGGCGAGGCGCCCCTACCTGGTGGTGAATCCGCGATCCAGGCTGGCCAGCAGCGCGATCGCCGAAGTGGTGCGGCAATGCCGGCTGGCAGGGGTTCCCCCCCCGGTCTCGCTGGCAACCACGCGGCTGCAGCCCGGCTCGACCCAGACCCGGCAGGCCATCGAGGCAGGTGCCGACCTGGTGATCGTGGTGGGCGGCGACGGAACCATCCGGCAGGCCGCCCGTGAACTGGCTGGCGGCCAGACCCGGATGGGCGTCATTGCGCTCGGTTCGGGCAATGTGCTGGCCCACAACCTCGGGTTGGCCGGGCGCTCGTTGACCGAGCAGATCGAGGTGGCGCTGGGGGAGCACTGCGCCGGTCTCGATGTCGGCTGGGCCAGGCTGGTGCGAATGCAGGGCCAGATCATCCGTGAGCCGTTTTGCACCATGGTTGGCATCGGCCGGGACGCCCAGACCGTTGCTGCGACCGGGTTTGATGCCAAGCGAAGGCTGGGGTGGGGTGCCTACGCGCTGTCGGGGGTGCAGCATGCGCTGGCCCGCCCGCTGCCGATGCGGGTGCAACTCGATGATCAACCCTGGCACAGCGTGGTCACCTGGACGGTGCTGGCAGGCATCACCCCCCGCGCTCCCGGTGGGGTGCTGGTCTACCCCGACGCGGTGGGTGATGACGGGGTGCTGAGCGTCCTGGAGGTACCGATCAGGCATCCCGGACAGTGGTTGCCAGTGGCGCTCAAGGGTCTGGCCGCACCAGGCCTGCCGACCAGCGCCCTGCGCTACCACCGGGCAATGCGCCTGACGGTGCGTCCGGCCGAGGCGCTGCCGGTGCAGCTTGATGGTGACGTGGTCACCGAGGTCACCGAGTTGACCGCGACCGTCCAGCAGCAGGGTCTGCGGGTGCAGATCGCCCAACCGCGATCGGGATCATGATGCCCGGCACCTCGACTGGTTTGCTTCGCCAGTTGCTGGCCCGACGAACTGGTCGCCGCTCCGAACGCACGATCCTCGATCTGCTGGCCGGGGCCAGCACAGAGGCGTTGAACCAGATGCTGGCCGACCAGGACCTGACTGATCGGCTCTTCAGTGCGGTCCGCGACCACTGGTTTGGGTCGCGCAACCATCGCGAACTGGTCGACCTGTTGTGCCGGGCAAGACGGGATGAGCTCAACCTGGCTGCCCGGGCCGGGGTGATCCACGCGCTGCAGACCGGGCACACCGGGCCCCGCTACGAGCGACTCGTGCGCGACCTGTTCTGTGAAGTGCGGGGTGAACAGCTGACGATGCTGAAGAACCTGATTGATGCCTCACCCGACCACAATGACCTGGAAGAACTGGTCTACGCAGACATCGACTCCAGGGCGATCCGGGGCGAGATCCTGGCGCATATCGCTGCCGAGGCGGCCGCAGTCACCCAACCCGAGGCAAAGGTGCTGTCAGATATCGACGACACCGTGATCTGCTCGCTGCACGATCGCCGCTTCCCGAAGGGCATCACCTATCCGGGTGTGCTGGCCCTGTGGGAGGCGCTCGACCAGGGCCCCCACGCCAACCCGCGCACCCTGGGTGACCTGACCTTCCTGACCGCACGGCCCGCCGACCTGCTCGGCTGGGTCGAGGACCGCACCCGCCGCCGCCTGCGCGCCTCAGGGGTGGGCACGAGTTCGATGATGACCGGTTCGGTGCTGCACCTGCTGACCCACGGCGCCATGGCGAACAAGAAGATCAAGAATGTCCGGCACTACCACCAGCTCTACCCCGAATACCGGTTGGTCTTCATCGGTGACTCCGGTCAGGGCGATGTACTGGTGGGCCAGCGCTTGCGCACTGAATTCGCGGGGACGGTGGACGCGGTACTGATTCATGACGTCGTCAGCACAGATGGAGCCACGCGTGCTGAATACGCCAGCCAGGGCATCGTATTCTTCGACACCTATGTGGGGGCCGCGAACGTGGCCCGCCAGTTGGGCCTCGTCAGTGCTGCCGCCCTTGCGGCAGTGGTTTCAGCCTGCCGGGCAGGCTTCGACGCCATCGAGTGGGACAGCCCTGCACAAGAAGCGGCAGCCCGCGCATTGCTGGCAGGCGATCTGACCGCTGCGGGGTATTGACCGTCAAGTCAGCCAATCGCGGCCAGCGAACAGGTGCACGGGCATTCATGAACGCATGCGCACCGGTCAGCCGACTATTAGGGTTGGTTGCGCAATCCGGATGGAAGGACGTACCCGAGGTGACCGACCAGGTGAAGCTCTCAGGCCTTGAAGTTCCGCTCGAATTGCCGGTGGTGGCGGCTACCGAGGGCGCCGATGGCATCGACATCAGCAAGTTGCTGGCCCAGACCGGTGAGGTCACCTACGACCCGGGGTACGCCAACACTGCTGCAGCCAAGTCAGAGATCACGTTCATCGATGGCGATGCCGGCATCCTGCGCTACCGCGGCTACCCGATCGACCAGTTGGCCGAGCAGTCGACCTTCCTGGAGACCGCCTACCTGGTGATCTACGGTGAACTGCCGACCGCAGCCCAGTTGGGCGAGTGGGAGGACCGTATCCGCCGCAAGACGATGGTGGACGAGCGGATGCGCGAGTTCTTCCGGATGTTCCCGCGTCGCTCACATCCGATGCCCGTCCTGGCCAGTGGGTTGATGATGCTTTCCACGTTCAGCTTCGACTCGCTGGATGACTCACCGCAGGCCGTCGAGAAGGCCACTGAACGGTTGATCGCCAAGGTGCCCACCCTGGCCGCCTACGGGTACAAGAACTCCCGCGGTGAGGCCATGCTCTACCCGGACAACTCGCTGAGCTATATCGAGAACTTCCTGCGGATGAGCTTCGGTTACCCGACCGAGCCATATGAGTTGCGCAAGGAGATCACCCGCGCCCTGGATGTGCTGCTAATCCTGCACGCCGACCACGAGCAGAACTGCTCGACCTCGACGGTGCGCCTGATCGGGTCTTCCGGTGCGAACATCTATGCTTCGGTGGCCGGGGGAGTCAACGCACTGTCCGGCCCCCTGCATGGTGGGGCCAACCAGGAAGTCGTCGAGATGCTGGGGCGGATGCGCGAAGAGGGCATCAGCGCCAAGGACTATGTGCAGCAGGTCAAGGACCGCAAGAACGGCATCAAGCTGATGGGTTTCGGCCACCGCATCTACAAGAACTACGACCCACGGGCGGCGATCATCAAGCAGCATGCCGATGCGGTGCTCGACCTGAAGGCTGGTCGCCGTGACCTGCTCGACCTGGCCCGTGAGCTCGAGCAGGCCGCACTGGCAGACGACTACTTCACCGAACGCAAGCTGTACCCCAACGTCGACTTCTACTCGGGTCTGATCTACGAGGCGATGGGCTTCCCGAAAGAGATGTTCACCGTCTTGTTCGCGATCGGGCGGCTTCCCGGATGGATCGCCCAGTGGCGTGAGATGCGCGCTGATCCGCACTTCAAGATTGGGCGTCCGCGGCAGGTCTATGTCGGCCCGACCGAGCGTTCCTACGTGCCGATCACCAAGCGTTAGCTGCTCAGCCGGCCGATTCGGGTTCCCGCTCGGTGGGACGTTCGGTGCCCTGGTCCTCAAGCATCGGGGCACCGGTGACTGGCGGCAGGGCCGACCACGGGAAGACGATCCACTTGTCGGTGCGCTTCCATTCGTAATCGGGTTCGACGATGGTGGACGGCTTGGCATAGATGACTGCGCTGCGCACCTCGGCCCCCGACTTGCGCAACAGTTCGAGCACCAACGCCAGGGTGCGTCCGGAATCGACCACGTCGTCGACCACCAGCAGCCGCCGGCCTCGGATCGACTCGATGTCCAGCATCGGTGCCAGCAGGACCGGGTCGGGCAGCGTTTCGGCCACATCGGTGTAGAACTCGACGTTGATCGCGTCGGTCAGTTTGATCCCAAGCGCGTAGGTGAGGGCACCGGCCGGGATCATGCCACCCCGGGCCACCCCGATGATGATCTCCGGGTCGAAGCCCGAATCGGCCACCACATGGGCCAGATCCCGAGTAGCGCCCGCGAAGCCCTCCCAGGTGAGAATCTCTTTGTCGGTCAGTTCGCTGGAATCGGTGTGGTAGGCCGTCATGGCCGAATCCTAGCCATCCCGACGCCCCACCTGTTGCCAGCCTCGGGACCCGGCAGACCCAGCGCGTTGTGGCTGACTGTTTACCACGCCATATCGGCTGTTGGGTACCGGCAATGATTCGGATCACCCAACAAGGCGACGGTCGGGTTGATTAGACTCAAAGCGGTTATCCCGCTCGTCCGCTCGTTGTCGAGCCCTCATACTGCAAAGGACAGAATGTGAGCAAATTGATCTGGACCGATGAAGACAGGCGTGCTGTTGACACTGCACGCATTCTGGCCGCTGATGCGGTGCAGAAAGTCGGCAACGGGCATCCCGGCACCGCGATCTCGCTGGCTCCGGTTGCCTACCTGCTTTACCAGAAGGTAATGAAGACTGACCCCACCGATGAGCGTTGGCTCGGCCGCGACCGGTTCATCCTGTCGGCAGGCCACGCGTCCATCCTGCAGTACTCGCAGCTGTACATCGGCGGGCTGGGCCTGGAGATGGACGACATCCAGTCGCTGCGCACCTGGGGTTCGCTGACCCCTGGCCACCCCGAACTCGGCCACACCAAGTTCGTCGAGGTCACCACGGGCCCGCTGGGTGCTGGCGTCAGCAATGCCGTCGGCATGGCCATGTCGGCCCGCCGTTCACGCGGTATCTACGACCCCGAGGCAACCGGCGATTCGGTCTTTGACCACTTCGTCTACGTCATCCTGGGCGATGGCTGCATGCAGGAAGGCGTGCAGGCCGAGGCCGCGTCGCTGGCCGGCACCCAGGAACTGGGCAACCTGATCATGATCTGGGACGACAACAAGATCAGCATCGAGGGTGACACCCGGATCTCCTTCGGTGAGGACGTCGCCAAGCGCTACGAGGCCTACGGCTGGGATGTGCGCGAGGTCGACTGGACCAACGGTTCAACCAGCTACGGCGAGAACATCGAGGCTCTCTACGACGCGATCATCGCCGGGCAGCAGGTGACTGACAAGCCCACCCTGATCCGCCTGCAGACCATCATCGGTTGGCCGCTGCCGAATCTGCAGGGCCACGAGAAGGTGCATGGCTCGGCGCTGGGTGCCGAAGAGATCGCCGCACTGAAGAAGCTGCTGGACTTCGAGGATGAGCCATTCGGCATCGACGAAGACATCGTTGGGTTCGCCCGCAAGCAGCTGCGCGAGAAGGGCCGGGCTGACCGCGCTGCGTGGGACGCCGAGTTCAACAAGTGGGCCGAGGCCAACCCCGAGCGCAAGGCGCTGCTCGACCGCGTCGTGGCCCGTGAACTGCCTGCCGACCTGAGCGTCCCGAGCTTCGAAGAGGGCTCGAAGGCGACCCGTGCAGCATCGGCTGATGTGCTGGCCGCGCTGGCCTCGCAGCTGCCTGAACTGTGGGGTGGCTCTGCCGACCTGGCCGGCTCGAACAACACCACCATGAAGGGCGAGCCGAGCTTCCTGCCCGAGGGTCGCACCACCGACGACTGGCAGGGTGGCCCCTACGGCCGCACCCTGCATTTCGGTATCCGCGAGCACGGCATGGGCGGCATCGTCAACGGCATGAACGCCGACGGCATCACCCGCGCCTACGGTGGCACATTCTTCGTGTTCGCCGATTACATGCGCCCCGCGGTGCGGCTGGCTGCCCTGTCCAATATCCCGAGCATCTTCGTGTGGACGCACGACTCCATCGGTGTTGGCGAGGACGGCCCGACCCACCAGCCGATCGAGCACCTGGCCGCCTACCGGGCGATCCCGAACCTGTCGATCGTTCGTCCCTCGGACGCCAACGAGACCTCGGCCGCCTGGGTTGCCGCCCTCAAGAAGACCGATGGCCCGGTCGGACTGATCCTGTCGCGGCAGAATCTTCGCACCATCGACCGCAGCAGCGGCGAGTTTGCGCCGGCTGACGGGCTGGAGAAGGGCGCCTACGTGCTCAAGGACGCCAGCGCGGAGCCCAAGGTGATCCTGATCGGTACCGGCTCTGAGGTCGAGGTCGCCCTCGACGCACAGACCGAGCTCGAGAAGGAAGGCATCCCGACCCGCGTGGTCTCGATGCCCTGCCAGGAGTGGTTCGACGCCCAGGACGAGGGCTACCGCAACTCGGTGCTGCCGCCTGCGGTCACCGCACGGGTGAGCGTCGAGGCCGGTATCGCCATGGGCTGGCAGAAGTATGTCGGCCCCAAGGGCAAGTCCGTTTCGATCGAGCACTACGGTGCCTCGGCCAAGGGCACCCTGCTGTTCAAGGAGTTCGGCATCACTGCTGCGGCAGTCGTGAAGGCTGCCAAGGAGTCGCTGGAGGCCTGATTCCGGTAGGTCAAGAGCTGACGGGGCCGTCCTTCGCTGGCGGCCCCGTTTGCTTGCCTGCATACTTTCTGCCGGGTGTGAACCGGCAGCATTCCGCGCAGTGGGCGGGGCGGTTTTGGTGTTAGGCTCGGCGCTGGCCCATCCACGAGGGACGATGCACAAGTCCGGGGCCGACGCCGTTCGGGACGCCCACCAGGGCGGGCGTGCTCGGATCTGACATCGAGACACAGGGAAGGTTCCATGTCTGAAAAGGTCACGCTGCTGGTTAACACCGGAACCCCGGATGCACCCGACCGGGCCTCGGTGGCGCGCTACCTGTCCCAATTCCTGGACGACCCCCACATCATGGGCATGCCGGACGCGGTGCGCAGCGCGCTGGTCAACAAGGTCATCGTTCCGGGTCGTGCCGGGGGCTCATCAGCCCGCTACCAGCAGCTTTGGGATGACCACGACGGCGGCTCCCCGCTGCTGCAGCACGGCCAGCGCCTGGCTGACGCGCTCAGCGATGCACTCGGCCACCGGGTGCTGCAGGTGATGCGCTACGGCAATCCCGGTGTTGATGCGGTGGCTGACCAGTTGGCTGAGGATGCCGAAATCAATGTCGTCCCGTTGTTCCCGCAGATGAGCTATTCCAATTACGTGAGCGCCGCCGAGCATGTGGTCGACGGCCTGCGCCGGCGGCTGCCGGGTGCCCAGTTGCGGCTGCTCGATGGCTACTACGCCCACCCGGCATTCATCGATGCGCTGGCCGAATCGGTGCGGCCCCACCTGCGTGAGGACCACGACCTGATCGTGGCCAGTTTCCATTCCATCCCCGTCGAGCACCAGGTGCGTGGTGCGCGTGAGGGCATGGATTACCAGCAGCAGTGCCGCACCACCGCCGAGTTGATGTTCGAGGCGCTCGACGTGCCGCGGCACAAGCGCCGGGTCACCTACCAGTCAGCAATCAAGCCAATGCCCTGGATCAAGCCGTTCCTGGAGAAGGAATGGCCGGTCTGGTTCAAGCAGGGCCATCAGCGCGTCCTGGTCACCTGCCCCGGCTTCGCAGTCGATTGTCTGGAGACCGTCTACGACATCGGTGACACCCTGGGCGACAAGTTCCGGGCGGCCGGGGGAACCGAGTGGAAGCTCGTCCCGGCGCTCAACGACCAGCCGCACTGGGTGGCCGCGCTGGCCCGGATCATCGAGTCCGATCTGCTCAGGGCGCTCTGACCCAGGTGCGGGAAGCTCAGTGAGCGTGTCCACGAGGGACCGAATGCCCGAAGGCCATGGAAACCAGCTTGATGGCCGACAGTACCCGGAATCCACGAAATTTAGAGCTTCCTGAAGAGGGGTCGCTGACTCGCACCGGGCTCCACCCCAGCGGCCGCGCACACGCTTCGCCCT
>JBMNPP010000107.1:0-9243 GCA_050943675.1 Brooklawnia sp. | reverse complement strand
CACAGCTACCGGATGACCGACATGGGCGGACAATCGCACCATGGCGGTCATCCGGCACCTGCGAGCAGCGTCAGCGATTTCATGACTGCGCAAACCGATCCGGCCAATATGCAGGTCGAACTGGTCGCCGCACTCGATGGCGAACGGTACGCCCTCAACGGCAGTTCACCGGGGCCAGTTATCCGCGCCCGACTTCGTCGGCGTAGCGTCCCTCCAGCCTGCCACGCGCGACCGGCGCACCGAAGGCCTCAGTCCTGGTGTCCGCGGACTGCCGGGATCTCTTCGGTCTGGTAGGCGCCCTCGGCGTCCACGATGATGGTCGCTCCGCCAGCTGCAGCCACCATGTCGCGTGGGGCGATGGCCCGGGCGACGTGGTACATCACGATCGTGACGATGGTGCCCAGCGCGATGCCGCCGAGCGAGAACTCACCGAAGTTGAGCGAGACGTTTCCGACGCCGATGATGATGCCGGCTGCGATCGGCACCAGGTTGATCGGGTTGCCGAAGTCGACCTTGTTCTCTTTCCAGATTTTTGCGCCGAGCAGGCCGATCATGCCGTAGAGCACCACGGTGATACCGCCGAGGACGCCACCGGGAGTTGCCGAGATGACGGCACCAAACTTGGGTGAGAAGCCGAAGGCGATGGCCACCAGGGCGGCCACCACATAGGCCGCAGTCGAGTAGACGCGCGTCGAGGCCATCACGCCGATGTTCTCGGCGTAGGTGGTGGTGGGGCCGGCACCGGCGAAGGTCGACAGCATCGAGGTCAGGCCGTCGGCGCCGATCGCGCGTCCCATGTAGGGGTCGAGGTCGTCACCGGTCATCTCGGCGACGGCCTTGACGTGGCCGGTGTTCTCGGCGATCAGCGCGATGACGACGGGGATCGCGATCAGCGCGAAGGCGAGGTCGAAGTTGGGCAGGTGGAAGCCGACCACGTTGTCGCTGCTACCCAGGGTCCAGTTGGCCAGATCGGTGACCGGTGGGAAGCCGATCCAGGCGGCCTCGTGCACCTTGGTCCAGTCGACGCGCATGGCCTGGCTGATGGTGCCGTCGGCAGCAACCCGGCTGACCGGACCGAACACCACGTCGGCCAGCCAGCTGAGCACATACCCGATGATGAGGGACAGGAAGATCGCGATTCTCCCCGCGAAACCGCGCAACCCGACTGACAGCAGGATCACCACGATCATCACGATGGTGGCGATCCACTGGTCCTGCGGCCAGTAGGTGGCGGCGACGACCGGGGCAAGGTTGAACCCGATCAGCATCACCACGGCGCCGGTCACTGCTGGTGGTAGTGCCCGGTGGATGACTGCTGACCCCATGTAGTGGATGACCAGTCCGGCCGCCACCATCAGTACCCCGACCCAGAACATGGCTCCCGAGACATGGTCAGGACGCCCACCCTGGGCGTAGATCGCGGTGGCCACACCGACGAATGATGCCGAGCTGCCCAGGTAGCTGGGCACCTTGTGCTTGACGAGGAAGAGGAAGATCAGGGTGGCGATGCCGCTCATCATCACTGCCAGCTGAGGGTTCAGACCCATCAGCAGCGGGAATACGAACGTCGCGCCGAACATCGCGACCACGTGCTGGGCGCCCAGACCGATGGTCTTGCCCCAGCTCAGCCGCTCCGTTGGTGAGACGACTGCTCCAGGGTTGAGTACTCCGTTGTTGTGCAGCTTCCAAAGCGCCATATCTGCCCCTTTCCGCAGGGCAGTCTAAACCTGCTTGACCGGTGCCCGAAACGCGCTCGATCACGCGGACGCGGCCGGTCGTCCCGGCAGGCCAGTGGCATCCAGGTTCGGCACTCCTTCCGCCCGGTTGGTTTATGGGGCATGGTCTTTCCATGACCCGCGTCAAACCACTTCCCGACACCGCCGACCTGGTAGTCCTCGTTGACGAAGCCGGCCAGCCCATTGGCACCGCGGACCGGCTGGCCATACACACCAATGCCACCCCTCTGCACCTGGCGTTCTCCAGCTACCTTTTCGATCCCGAGGGCCGTCTGCTGATCACCCGGCGGGCCCTGGGCAAGCTCACCTGGGCGGGGGTGTGGACGAACTCGTGCTGCGGTCACCTCAGGCCGGGGGAGGACGCCCTGCAGGCCGCTGCCCGACGGATCCCGGAAGAACTCGGTGTCCAACCGAGCGACCTGCGGCTGGTGCTGCCCGATTTCCGTTATCGGGCCATGGACGCCAGCGGCGTGGTCGAGAACGAGATCTGCCCGGTGATGGTCGGGCGGATACCGGCCGAGATCAACCCTGATCCAGCTGAAATCAGCGAGTACGCCTTCGTGGCCTGGGAGGATTTCCAGGCCGCCGTCACCGCCACGCCCGCGGCATTCAGCCCGTGGTCAGTGTCCCAGATGGCCCAACTGGCTGGTCGTCAGCTGCTGTAGCGGGCGGTACGGTACGGATCTGGTCTGGCTTCCTGGCGACGGTCGGGCGCGTCCCGCCCGCAGCCCGGCAATGCTGCCGGTGCCCTGGCTGCCGGGTTCGCGATCTTCCTGACCATCGCCCACGGAGGATACCGCCGCAGTGACGCCGTGGTGCAGTTCAGCGCGCCAGAAGCCGGGCTGCGCGTTTCCTTCAACTATGTAGGTGTCGCGCGCTGTTCGCAGACGTCAGTTCTGTACGTCCACGTAGCCCAGTGTTCGGTGCTGCCGCTAATTTGTCCGCGGCGGTTGGCGCTGAACGTTACCTTCGCCTACACCTAGTGTAACCTTAGTCCTCTAAAGTTACGCATCGGAAGTGTGAGTGAAATGAAAGGCGCGAAGTGGCGACATGGGATGAGGCCGAGTGGGCCTCCTCGACTGTGTCGGGCCTGCCGCGACGGGACAGGCGTTCAGGTGTATACCGGTCCTACGTGCCGGATATGTTGCAGCAATGTCCACTCTTGCTGCCTCCCGACGTCGATCAAGCGGTGGGCCGTGCCGAGAGGGCACTCCTCGGTCTGGCCGGACATGCCCGGGATCTGGCTGGTGTCGCCCGGTTTCTATTGCGTTCGGAGGCCATCGCATCCTCCCGAATAGAGGGCGTTGCCCCGTCCGTTCACCAGGTAGCGCTGGCCGAACTCGGTGCCCTGGAGAGGGTTCCAGAGGTGTCCGTGCAAGCACAGTTGGTCGCCAACAACATGACGGTTCTGCACCAGGCCAGGACAGCCCTGGTCGAGGCGCCGAAGTTGAGGACCGAGCACCTGCTTGAGCTGCACGCGGCGCTATTGCCTGATCAGCGGGGGCATCATGGCATCCGGGAAGTGCAGAACTGGATCGGTGGCTCCAGCCATCACCCGCTTGAGGCTGAGTTCATTCCACCAGCGCCGGAGCAGGTGCCAGCGCTGCTGGAGGATCTGATCGGATACTTGAACGGCGCCGCGCACTCACCGATCATCCAGGCAGGGCTCGCGCACGCCCAATTCGAGACGATCCATCCCTTCACTGACGGAAATGGGCGGGTCGGGCGAGCGTTGATCCACACCGTGCTCACTCGACGCGGATTGACCACCCAAGCGGTGCTCCCGGTCAGCCTGGTCCTGTCGACGCTGCGCGATTCCTACGTTGGTGGGCTCACTGCCTACCGCCACTCCGATGAGATCGGTTCACCCGGCTTCCACGCGGCGCACGCGGATTGGCTGCGAGTGTTCGCCGATGCAGTTCTGATCGCTACGGAACAGGCGGGGCGTCTCGCAGCGGAGCTGGCCGCGCTCAGTGCCGACTGGGAAGACCAGCTTGGTCATGCTCGCGTCCAGCAGGGCAGGACGAGGAGTGTCCGGAGTGATTCGGCCACCGTGCTTATCTTGCGTGACTTGCCGGCCACCCCGGTCCTGACCAGCGCCACTGTGCAACGTATCCACGGTGTTTCGCATGTCGCTGCTGATCGAGCCCTGGCCGAGCTGGCCACGGCCGGCATTGTTCACCAAAGCCTGAGGCGCGGCATCCGCTACTTCCAGGCTCCAGACGTGCTCGACCTGGTCACCATGGCTGAGCGGCGCCTCGCCAGCACCCAGTTCGATACCCGGGCAAGCCGCCCCGTCAGGCCTGTTCCCGCTGTGCCAAGGCACCAGGCCTGATGCGGGTCAGACAGCGGGATCAGCCAACCTGCATTTCCTTCCGCTATGTAGGCGTCGCGAGCTGTTCGCAGACGTCAGCTCGGAACGCCTACGTAGTTTTGCGTGCAGTGTCGGTGCCCATTGATGCTTTGGGGCAGGTGGCCGGGGTCATGAAGCGCTGATCAGCGCAGAGCGGCCAGCGCCAGGCACCCGGTCATTCAGGTAACCCACCCAGACAGCAATCGCCCCCGGTGAGCAACCCGATCGCCACCCGAGGCCTGGACTCACCACGGGCCCGGAATCCCTGACCACTCCAAGAACCAACAAGCCCCGGCCTGACCAGGTATTCAACCTTGTCGGACCGGGGTCTCAGCTGGTGCGCGAGAGAGGAGTTGAACCTCCACGCCCTATACGGGCACCGGCACCTGAAGCCGGCGCGTCTGCCATTCCGCCACTCGCGCGCATCTGCCCTTTCGGGTTCAGCAGCTTGGCTAGGTTAGCACACCTGCCAGATGCCGCCGAAATCGGGACGCTGGGCGATCCCTACAGTCGCCGGACGGCCACGGCCGCGATTTGGTCGTCGCCGGGACGTCCGAGCACACTGGCGGGGCTGGCGGTCGCGGCGGCACCGTGGGCCATCGCGTAGGCCAGGCATTGCTCGGGGGTCAGTTCGGCTCGGGCGGCCAGGATGTAGCCGGCCAGGGTGGCGTCCCCGGCGCCGACGGTGCTGCGTACCTCGATGGGCAGGGCATCGGCCTGCCAAGCGCCGTCCGCGTTCACCAGCAGGGCCCCGGCTGGCCCGAGGGTCACCAGCACCGTGCCCACCCCGCGCTGCTGCAGGATCGCGGCCTGCGAGGCCAGCCTGGTCCAGTCTCCCTGGTCGGCCAACCGTTGCAGGTCTGAGGGCTCGCGGCCCAGGGCCTGGGCGAGCTCGTCGACATTCGGTTTCAGCAGGTCGACGGGGTGGTGCTCCAGGTCGCGGAGCACGGCCAGTAGCGGCCCCTCCGAGGCGTCGACTGCAACAGCGCAGCCAGCGTCCCGCAGCGCATCAGCGAGCCGGACGTACCAGTCGGCGGGCGCGCCCGGCGGCAACGACCCGGACAGCACAACCCAGCGCGCCCGGAACTGCCTGGCCGCGTGCAGCAGGCTGGCGGTGATCGAGTCGATGTCGGCCAGCTCCAGCTGCGGGCCCGGTTCGTTCACCTTGGTGGTGGTGCCGTCCGGTTCGGTGATGGTGATGTTGGTCCGCACCCGCAGGTCGGGTCGGGTGAGGGCGGCGATCGGGTCGACTCCGTGCTGGTCGTGGCCGATGCCCAGGAAGGTCTCGTCGGCGAAGGCCACCAGTGCCATCACCGGGACGCCGGCATCGCGTAGCACCGTTGCCACGTTGATGCCCTTGCCTGCTGCCTGGCCACTGACCTGGTTTGCCCGATGGAATTGCCCACGCCGCAGTTCGCCGTCCAGTTGCATCGTGCGGTCGATGCTCGGGTTGGCGGTGAATGTGACGATCATGTGCATAGCCTGTCTCACACCGCGCAGGTTCGCGCCCACCCACGCCGGGCAGGCACGCCCCGGATCAGCCGGTTACGACCTCGGACAGCTCTTCGGCATAGTGGCAGGCCGCCTCGTGGGCGCCCGCACCCTCACCGTGCATGATGAGCAGCGGCCGATCAGTGGCACAGTTCGGTTGCGCCTTCCAGCAGCGGGTGTGGAAGCGGCAACCGGCCGGTGGGTTCGCCGGGCTCGGCACGTCACCGCTCAGCACGATGCGTTGCCGCTTTGCCTGCAGCACCGGGTCGGGCACTGGGGCCGCCGACATCAGTGCCTGGGTGTACGGGTGCATCGGGTGGTTGTAGATCGCGTCGCGATCACCCATCTCGACGATCGCGCCCAGGTACATCACGGCGACCCGGTGCGAGATGTGCCGCACGACCGCCAGGTCGTGGGCGATGAAGACGTAGGCCAGGCCAAGTTCGCGTTGCAGCCGCTCGAACAGGTTGACCACCTGGGCCTGCACCGATACGTCCAGGGCAGACACCGGCTCATCACAGACCAGGATCTTCGGGTTGAGCGCGATACCGCGCGCAATACCGATGCGCTGCCGCTGCCCACCCGAGAACTGGTGCGGGTAGCGGTTGATGTGCTCCGGGTTCAACCCGACCTGGTCGAGCAGTTCCTTCACCCGGGTCCGCTCATTGCCCTTCAGGCCGAGCTCGTTGCGGTGGATCAGCAGCGGCTCGGCAACGATGTCACCCACCGTCATGCGGGGGTTCAGCGAGGTGTAGGGGTCCTGGAAGACGATCTGGATGTCGCGGCGCAGCCTGCGCATCTGCTCGCCCGAGCGCACGGTGGCGCCCTCCATCTCGACGGAGCCCTCGGTCGGCGGTTCGAGCTGGACGAGTAGACGGCCCAGTGTCGACTTGCCGCAACCTGATTCGCCGACCACACCCAGGGTCTCGCCCTTGTGCAGTTCGAAGCTGACCCCGTCCACGGCCTTCACGTGCCCGACGGTGCGTCGCAGCAGACCCTTGCGGATGGGGTAGTACTTCTTCAGGTCGGTGGCCCGCAGCAGGACCTCACCAGAGTTTGTGGTTGGCCTTGGCGCTTGCGCTACTTCAGTCATCGACAACCTCGGTATCCTGGACGCCCGAACCAGCAGCCGTCGGCTGCAGCGTCCCGCTCAACAGTTCGTGGGTGAAATGGCAGGCGCTGCTGCGGCCCTGGCCAAGGTCGATCAGCGGCGGAACCGGGTCGACGCGGCAGATGTCCCGCGCGTAACGGCACCTGGGGTTGAACGCGCAACCAGGCGGGATGCGGGTCAGGTTGGGCGGCAGCCCGCCGATCGCCTTCAGGTCGCCCTCGGACTGGTCGAGCCGGGGGATCGATTCCAGCAGGCCCTCGGTGTACGGGTGGGCCGGTGCGGCGTAAAGGTCGCGCACATCAGCCGACTCCACCATCCGCCCGGCATACATGACGTTGATCCGGTCGGCCACATCGGCGACCACACCCAGGTCGTGGGTGATCAGGATCAGGCCCATATTCCTCTCGGCCTGCAACTGCTTCAGCAGTTCCATGATCTGGGCCTGCACGGTCACGTCCAGGGCAGTGGTCGGCTCGTCGGCGATCAGGATCTCCGGGTCGAGCGCGATCGACATTGCGATCATGATGCGCTGTCGCATACCGCCAGAGAACTGGTGCGGGAAGTTGTTGGCCCGCTGCGCGGCACCGGGGATGTTGACCCGCTCCATCAAGCCGATCGCGGCGTCCCGGGCGTCCGACCTGTTCATGCCGCGGTGTACGCGGAAGGTCTCGGCGATCTGCCAGCCGACGGTGAAGACCGGGTTCAGGGCGCTCAGCGCGTCCTGGAAGATCATCGCGATCCGTCGGCCGCGCACCTGCTGGCGCTGCTCTTCGGGCAGCTTCAGCAGGTCGGTGCCGCGGAAGTAGATCTCGCCGCCGGTGACGAAACCGGGCGGCGAATCAAGGATGCCCATGATCGCCTGCGCGGTCACCGACTTGCCCGAACCGGATTCGCCCAGGATCGCCAGCGACTCACCCTGGTCGAGGTGGAAGCTTGCGCCGTTGATGGCCTTGGCGACACCGTCGCGGGTGCGGAACTCGACGTTCAGGTCGCGCACGTCCAGCAGGTGCTCACCTTCGGGGAGGGGGGAGTCCTGCTCGGACAGCCACTGGCCGGTCGGCCTCAACTCGCCGTTGCCGTTGCGGTTCTTGCGGATCAACTGGCTCACCGGCCCTTCGGGTCGAACGCGTCACGCACGGCATCACCCAGCATGATGAACGCCAGCACCGTGACCGACAGGAAGATGGAGGGGAACAGCAGCATGTGCGGGGCTGACCGCAGCAGGCCCAGCCCGGACGCGTTCGAGATCGCGATGCCCCACGAGATCGTGGGCGGCTGCAGGCCGATACCCAGAAACGACAGCGTCGCCTCGGTGGCGATGTAGGCACCCAGGTCGATGGTGGCGACCACGACGACCGGGGTGAACGCGTTGGGCAGCACATGCTTCAGGATGATCTGCCGCTTGGTCGCGCCCAGCGCGCGGGCCGCTTGCACATAGTCGAGCGGCTTGACCTGCAGCACCGCTGAGCGCATGATTCGCGCGATCCGCGGCCAGCCCAGGATTGTCAGCACCAGCACGACCTTGCCCACCACCACTATGTAGGGGGTGTCCAGCCCCGAGGGGAAGGTGGTCATGAACAGGATGCCGCCGAGCAGCAGCGGGATCGACCAGAAGATCTCACCGACACGGCTGAGCAGTGAATCCAGCCAGCCCCCGTAGAAGCCGGCCAGCAGGCCCATCGTGCCGCCGACCAGGATCGTCCCCATCGTGGTGAGCAGACCCACCAGGATCGAGGCCCGGGCGCCATAGATGGTGCGGGCGAAGATGTCGTAGCCCTGGCCGTCGTAGCCGAACCAGGCCTCCGCCGAGGGTGGCTGTCGGGCCTTGGCCAACTGCGCGTACGACGGGTCGGTATTGGGCGAGAGCAGGGTGAACAACTGGGGGAAGATCGCCATCAACACCATGATCGCGATCAGCGTGGACGAGATCCAGAAACCCGGACGCCGCCGCAGGTCTTCCCAGGCGTCCCGGCCGAGGGAACGGGCATCGTCCTGGGGGGCCGCTGTGGCCTGTTCGTCCTCGGGGACGAGTTCGTCGGTCGGCATGGTCTCGTCGACCAGGTCGGACCTCAGGTTGCGGAGCAGGTTCGGGTCACTCATGGGCGATCCTCGGGTCGAGCGCACCGTAGAGCAGGTCGACGATCAGGTTCATGATCAGGAAGACCAGAACCAGCATCGTGATCGTGCCGACGATCGCGGTGGCGTCCTTGGTGTGGATGGATTGGAAGATGTAGCCGCCGATGCCGGGGATGTTGAAGATCCGCTCGGTGACGATCGCGCCGCCCATGAGTGCGCCGAAGTCGGCGCCGATGAACGTGACCACCGGGATCAGCGAGTTGCGGAAGGTGTGCACCCCGACCACCCGGCCGGCGGACAGGCCCTTGGCGCGGGCGGTGCGCACATAATCGGCTGAGAGGTTCTCGGCCAGCGAGTTGCGGGTCAACCGGGCCACGTAGGCCATCGAAAGCGACCCGAGCACCAGGCCCGGCAGGATCAACTGCTGCCAGGTGCCCTGGGTGGCCGTTACCGGGAACCACCCCAATCTGACACCG
>JBMNPP010000106.1:0-9462 GCA_050943675.1 Brooklawnia sp. | reverse complement strand
TGGGCGTCGACGAAGAGCTGGTCGGTGGTGGCGACCTGGGCATCCAGTGCATCAGCGACCACGGGTGCCCGGCCGAGCAGTGAACTGATCGCACCGTCGAGGGTGCGCCGCACGATGAGTTCCCTGGCGTGGTTGTCGGAGGCCAGGGTGGCCAGGTAGGTGCGGATCGGCGCGACGGCGGCGTCGGGCAGCAGGCCGAGGTCGTCCACGATGGTTTCGGGTACCGCGAACAGCGGCGATTCGGCGAGGCCCCGCTGGGTCATCATGCGGCCCAGGTCGGCCGGCACCACACCCATCGCGCCCGGCGGGACGCGGTCGAGCACGACAGCCACCGAGGCACCCCGATCGGAGGCGGCCTGCAGGAAATCCCATGGCACCGCATCGGCGTAACGGGCCGCCGAGGTGACGAACAGCCACAGGTCGCCGGCGTCCAGCACCTGGGTGGCCAGCATGCGGTTCTCTTCGACGACCGAGTCGATGTCGGGGGCGTCCAGGATCGCCAATCCTGCGGGCAGGGTGGGTTCGGGCACCAATTGCAGGGTGCGCTGGTCCTGGGAGGACACCCGCGAACGGATCAGCCCTGGCAGGACGCGGTCGTCACTGAACCAGCGTTCGTCCTCGGGGTTGTAGACCAGCACTGGGGAGCGGGTGGTGGGACGGATGACGCCCGGCTGTGAGACCACCCGGCCGATGATCGAGTTGACCAGTGTTGACTTGCCGGCACCGGTCGAACCGCCGACGACGGCGAGCAGCGGGGCGTCCAGGTTGACCAGCCTGGGCAGCACGTAATCGTTGAGCTGGTCGATGATCTGGTGTGCGGTGTCGGTTGCCTGCTGTGACCGGGGAAGGTCAAGCGGCAGGCGCACCCCCGCGAGTGCGCCACGCAATGAGACAAGTGAAGCAGCCAACACCATGCCCCAACTCTGGCACGTCAACGCCCCGGCGGGGGCCAACTACCCGCGCCCGCGCCGACCGGGGCACCCGTTGGCGGTGCCCAGACCGGCCTTGCAGCACGCTTGGCGGCGCGGCGATCGCGCAGGCGTTGGCGCCAGGCCCGCAGGTTCTGGCCCCACTCGGGTGGGATGAACGGGACGCCCGCGGTGTGGTCGATCGCCCAGACGCGGGCCTGGGCGGTGTCGACGACCAGGTCGCGGGCCCGTTCGATGGCCATCGCGTCGACGGTGCCGCGCAGTTCGGCCTCACGCAGGTAGGCAAGCTCGGTGAGGTTGCGTTGCAGGCGCAGGGTCGCCCCGAACACTCGCGGGCCGCGCAGCAGCGCCGTGGCAGCCATCCGCCAGCGGCCGAAGATGCGGCTCATCTGGTGCGGGTCGGATTCGGCGATCCAGCCCATCTGGACCAGTTCGGTCAACCGGGCCCGGATCGTCCTGACCTGTGTCACGTAGCGGAAGATCAGGAATACCGTCATCGCGAGCACCGCTACCCACCCGGCAATCGCCAGGATCATCGCGGCACCCTCCATGATCGATGCCAGCCCGTTGAACAGCATGTGCCCGAAGGCGGCGGCCAGGAAGCCGGCGACCGGCGCCAGCACCCGCACCAGCTTGCTGCGGTTGGTCAGCGCCACGATCATGCCCAGCGCGATCAGCGCGGTGAACAGTGGGTGCCCGAATGACAGCATGATGCCGCGCATCTGGGCGATGCTGGTCAGCTCGGCGTTTGCGTCGGTGCCGTAGATGGTGACCGCATAGATGTAGGTGCGCAAGTAGTAGATGATGTTCTCGGTGAACGCGAAACCGACCGCGGACAGCCCGGCCAGGGTGAATATCTGGTGCACAGCCACGATGCGCCGGCGCAGCAGGATGAGCAGGGCGAACAGGATGGTCGCCTTGGCGGCCTCCTCAACGAACGGTGCCGAGAAGATCGCGGCCCGGGCACCCTGTGAGGCGTCCACCGGGCCCTCGGTGCGCATTAGTTCACCGGCCCACGAGTTGACGTGGTACGACAGGAAGACGGCCGCGCAGGCACCCCAACCGAAGGCGAGCCATTTCATCGTCCACGTGGTGGGTCGCAGCCGGTCGATCAGGATGAACAGCACCACGTAGACCAGCACCGTCCACAATGCGTACCTGCCGGTCAGCAGGAATGCCTCGTTGATCTGTTCCCAACTGATCTCGGTGGGAAACCCGTAGAGCTCTTCGGTGACCTGCGGGATCTCGGCGATCAGGCGGCTGCCGATATCGCGGTAGAGGACGAACAGGGCCACGAAGTAGCTGATGGTCAGCGCCACGGTTGCCCACACGTATGGGTTCCGCACGATCCTGGCCAGGCGTCGCCGTCCCGGATCACGCTTGACCGGCAGACCGTTGCGCATCCGGCGGTACTGGGCGGGCCGGTCGTTGTGGTGGGCCTGGCCACGTCCTTCGGGGGCGCGGGCCACCTGTGCTGCTGCCCCGCGGCCGGTCGCGCGCACCGGCGCGGTGGACGCGGGTGGTCGCCAGACATTGGCGTCAGCAGTCATGGGGGCAAGACTACCCGGCCAGCCATCGGGCCAGTACAACGTAATATCGGCGGCATGCCTGAGCTGATTGCCCCTGGAGAAGTGGTGCTGGAGACCCGTGACCTGCGCAAGAACTTCGGCGGACAGGACGTCCTGCGAGGTATTTCGGCCACCATCTGCGCCGGTGAGGTGGTCGCCCTGATCGGCCCGTCCGGCTCGGGCAAGTCGACCTTCCTGCGCTGCCTGAACCGCCTGGAGGACGCCACCTCGGGGCAGGTGTTGTTCCTGGGGCGCGACATCGCTGCGCCTGATGTGGAGATCACCCGGATCCGCCAGCAGCTCGGCATGGTCTTCCAGCAGTTCAACCTGTTCCCGCGGTTGACCGCGCTGGACAACATCATGCTCGCGCCGGTGCAACTGGCCTCGCAGCCCGAAGGCCAGGCACGGGCCCGAGGGTTGGAACTGCTCGACCGGGTGGGGTTGGCCGACCGGGCTGATGCGCTGCCCGGTGAGCTGTCCGGTGGCCAGCAGCAGCGGGTCGCGATCGCGCGGGCCCTGGCGATGGACCCGGTGGCGATGCTCTTCGACGAGCCGACCTCTGCCCTGGACCCCGAGATGGTCGGCGAGGTGCTCGACGTGATCAAGGGGCTGGCCAAGCAGGGCATGACACTGGTGCTGGTCACCCACGAGATGGGTTTCGCCCGGGAGGTTTCCAGCCGGGTGGTCTTCCTGGACGAGGGCCGCATCGTTGAACAGGGCCCGCCCGCCCAGGTGCTGGGTTCCCCGCAGCAAAGCCGCACCAGGGAGTTCCTGGCGCGCGTGCTGTAAACCCTTGCCGGACGGCTGGCTGGTGGCGCCCCCGGCGAGGATCGAACTCGCGACCTGCTGCTTAGAAGGCAGTTGCTCTATCCACTGAGCTACGGAGGCAGACCTAGCCTAGCGGTCAGTGGCGGCCGTGCCAGACTGGGCGGCGTGAGCCTGGACACCGATCGATCGCGCAGCAGTGGGCAGTGGGCGCGGCTGATCGCGGCCATCTACGGGCCGACGCTGCTGGCCTCGATCGGGTTCGGTGCGATCATCCCGCTGATCGCGCTGCAGGCGACCGCGCTGGGCGCCAGCGTGGGGCTGGCCGCGTTCATCACCTCACTGACCGGTATCGCGATGCTGCTGTTCGACCTGCCGGCCGGCACTGTCGCCTCGCGGCTGGGTGAACGCAACTCAATCGTGATCGCCTGCCTGGTCGATGCCGCGGTCCTGGTGGCGGTTTACCTGGCCAATTCGCTGCCCGTGCTGGCCGCGGCAGTGTTCGTCCATGGCATGACCGGTTCGATCTTCGCGTTGGCCCGCCAGACCTACCTGGCCGAGGCGATCCCGATGCGGTACCGGGCGCGGGCCATGTCGAGCCTGGGTGGGGTCTTCCGCATCGGCTACTTCGTCGGGCCGCTGGTGGGTGCGGCGATCCTGGCCCGCAGCGAGATCCGCGACGCCTTCATCTTCGCGGCCGGCACCAGCCTGTTCGCCGCGGCGGTGACCATGGTGCTGCCTGCCCTGCCGACCGACAGACGCCTGCTGCTGGACGACCGCGGCCAGCGTCCACGCACCTGGGCGGTGCTGAGAAATCACCGGCGCTCACTGCTGACCATCGGGGTGGGTTGCCTGGCCCTGATGATGGCCCGGTCGTCCAGGCAGACGATCATCCCGCTTTGGGCGGACGCGAACGGAATGTCGCCGGCCCAGATCAGCCTGCTGTTTGCGCTGTCGATGGGTTTCGATGTCCTGCTGTTCTTTCCCGGTGGGGCGATCATGGACCGCTTCGGCCGCTGGTGGGTGTGCGTGCCGACGATGTTCGTGATTTCGATCGGTATCGGGGTGCTGCCGCTGGCGACCACCCCGGTGGCGATCGCGGTGGTGGCCAGCCTGCTGGGGATCGGCAATGGGGTCAGTTCGGGAATCGTGCTGACCCTTGGGGCGGATGCCTCACCGCAGTTCGGCCGCGCCCAATTCCTGGCCGGCTGGCGGCTGCTGAGCGATGCCGGACAGAGCCTGGGCCCGGTGATCATCGCCGCCGTGACAGCCCTGAGCAGTTTGGGGGTGGCCGCAGTGGTGATCGGGCTGCTGGGTTGCGTGGGTGGTGGCTGGCTGGCGCGCTGGGTGCCACGAACCACCCAGCAACTGCTCGATCTGATCCCGTCGGAGCCAGATAGCCTTGAAGGGTGATGGACATGCTGGTTTGGATTGATTGCGAGATGACAGGCCTTGATCTGCGGGCGGACGCCCTGATCGAGGTGGCGGTGCTGGTCACCGATGGCAACCTGGAGGTGCTGGGAGACGGACTCGACCTGCTGATCGCGCCGTCAGAGCAGGAACTTGAGCAGATGGGCGACTTCGTCCGCGACATGCACACCAAGTCCGGCTTGCTCGCCGAATTGGCGAACGCCACCCTGACCATGCGGCAGGCCGAAGAACAGTTGCTGGAATACATCAAGCAGTACGTGCCCAACCAGCGCAAGGCCCCGATGGCCGGGAACACGATCGGCACCGACCGGGCCTTCCTGGCCCGCGACATGCCCGAACTCGAGGCCCACGTCCACTACCGCAATGTCGACGTCTCGAGCATCAAGGAACTCGCCCGCCGCTGGTTTCCGAAGGCGTACTACAACACCCCGGCCAAGAACGGCAACCACCGGGCACTGGCCGACATCCAGGAATCGATCGAAGAACTGCGCTACTACCGCGACACCATCTTCGTCCCCCTGCCCGGACCCAGCACCAGCGAGGCCCGCATCATCGCCGGCCGGCACCAGGGCGCCCTGACCGGGTTCGGTGACGCCGCACAGGCCTTCGAGGGAAGCAACGAGGCCGCCGACAACTGAGGAGGCACCCATGGGCAGCGGGCACGAGGTCCGGATCAAGCGGATCTACGACGAACCAGCCAGCACGGACGGGTACCGGATCCTGGTTGACCGCATCTGGCCGCGGGGCGTCAGCAAGGACGACGCCCACCTGGACGAATGGTTGGCCGATGTTGCGCCGACGACTGAACTGCGCAAGTGGTTCGGGCACGATCCGGGACTGTTCGCCGAGTTTGCTAAGCGGTACCGGGCCGAGCTTGAAGGCTCGCAGGCACTGGCCCGGTTGCGGGAACGCTGTGCGGAACACCCGGTGGTGACGCTGCTCTACAGCGCGCGCGACACCGAGCACAACCAGGCTGTCGCCCTGCTCGGGATGCTGGGTTGAGCTCGGGATTCTGCGAGCTTGCGGATTGATTTCGCGTTCCTGAGGATTAGGCGCTAACCTAGTTGGGCCGTGCCCTCGTGGTGCGTGCATGGTGGCTATAGCTCAGTTGGTAGAGCTCCTGGTTGTGGTCCAGGCGGTCGCCGGTTCAAGTCCGGTTAGCCACCCCAAACGGGTCAGGTTCCAACCTGACCCACTTTTTTTGCCTCGGCAGCCCAGCTCAGGGCGTCAGCGTGGATACCCCAAATGCTTGAGCCCGTCGTGCGGATTCCCGTAGGGCACGGTCACCGGATGGCGGTCTCGACGTCAAGACCCAGTTCAGCCAATTCAGCAAGCATCGTATCCGGCCGGATGAGGTGGGCCTGCAGGTGGAGACCCGGCGGGCGGATGCTGCCGTCCAGCAGATGACGCAGGCAGACCACGGGCGGTGCTGCCGTCAGATGGTAGCCCTCCTCCCCGCTGACCGTGACGGACGCGGTCGCCGGCTCACCCCTTCGGCGACCCGTGGCCTCCAGCTTGGCCACCAGTCGGTGAGGCGGTGGGACACTGGCCAGCCGCCCGAAGGACCAGCGGGTGAACCGTCGGGTGGGTCCGCGTAGCCCCGGCAGTTTGGCCATCAGCATGATCACCGGGAGCGCAAGGTAGTCCATCACCGGACCGAAGCCGCTGATGTAGAAACCGCAGTTTCGCAGACCCGGGTACATCGCTGGCAGGTCCTCCATCTCGGCCAGCGGCATCGGCACGCATACCTGCTTGCCGATCGGTGGGCCGAAGTCGACTGTCGGGCAGTCCGACCACTTCAGCCGCCGCCATTCGCCGTCCACCCAGGCTCGCAGGTCGAAGGAGTTGAACTCGCCGAGCATCTCCTCGACCGTCGACTCCGCCAGGCTCTCCGCCCGCCAGTCGGTGCGCAGACCCCCCATGACGTCGGCCGACTGCAGTTCGTCCAGCTCGCCGGCCGCCCAGCGGACCAGCGCGCCAGGCAACCCGGGGTGAAAGCCGCCGTCGGTCACAAAGCAGCGGCCGGCGCGCTCGATCTCGGGCCGTAGCGCTCGCAGCGCGGACAGCTTGACAGGGCTGGAGAGCATGGTGTCGAACCAGTCAGCGCCGGCATCCAGCGCGATCCGTGCGATCTGGCCCGCCAGGTCAGGCCGGCTGACGGTCATCACGACGAGCCCGGCACCATCAAATCCCGCCCGGGTGGTAGTGGGGTCGTCGACGTCGATGAGCGCTGTCTCGAGTGCCGCAGGGCCGATGATCGCAGCACGGGTCGCGTCCAGCTTGGCCCGGTCCCGTCCAGCGAGGACGAGAGTGTCGTCTGCGGTCAGGAACGGCGCCAGCAGCGTAGCGATGGTCCGTCCGGCATTCCCGGAGGCCCCCAGCATCACGATTCGCATGTCGATCTCCAGCAGCACCGTGGATCGGTCCGATGCCAGCTTCACACAGTTTACCGAGCTTCCCGGCTCCAGACATCGGCGTCAGTCATCCGATCTGTTCCCAACTCGATAACGCAGGTGGAGCACCCGATCACCCTGGACCACCACGTCGGGCCCTGCCAGCAAGTGTTGTGCGTCGACTGCCCCGAAGTAGCGTTTGCCGGAGCCGAAGACGACAGGGACGACGTCCATGCGCACCTCGTCGACCAGGCCCGCGCCGAGCATCTGGCCGCCGACGTCACCTGCGGCGACCTCAATCACGCGGTCACCGGCGAGTTCCTGCGCCCTGGCCATCGCTTCCTCAATGCTGCCGGCGAAGTGGAACGGTGCCTCGGGATGCCAGCCCTGGGGCCTGCCCCGGTGGGTCACCACGACCACGTGGTCGATCCCCGACGGTGGCACTCCGTCCCAACCGTCGGTCAGGTCGTAGACGTGACGGCCAGCGATCGTCACTCCGATTTCGTCCCAATAGGGCCGGACGTGGTCAAAGGAGGCCTGCGAGACCTTCAGGAAACCGCTGTCGTCCAAAGGGACATCACCGTTCACCAGCCACTCGAACAGCGGGCCTGGATCATCGTTCACGTCCGCAATGAAGCCGTCAACCGACACCGAGGCATTCAAGACCACTTTGCCCATGGCACTTCACCTCTGGCTCAGGTACCCACAGGCTAACTTGGGCGATAGGGTCGCAGGCAAGGCATCTACGCCGCAGTCAAACAGCTCGGGACGAGAAGCCATGGGCGCTGCGTCCCGCGCATGTATTTCGACATTCGGCAATCCACCCGGGGACGGAGAACGACGTGGCGAAGGTGAAAGAGCAGCACATGGCCGTGTTCGGTGAGAGCGGCAGCGGCAAGACCGTCCTGCTGTCCTCCTTCTACGGGGCGACCCAGGAACCGTCGTTCATCAGCGAGAGCCTGTACAAGCTGGTTCCCGATGACACCGGGCAGGGCACGCACCTGCGCCAGAACTACCTCAGGATGAAGAACGCGGCCCAGGCTCCAGCGCACACCAGGTTCGACAAGACCCGGTACTCGTTCATGATCAAACCGAAGGACGTGGACGACGCGAAAGCGGCCAGGGCCGCCCGGGCGCAGCCATTCAGCGCGCTTCGCCTGGTGTGGCACGACTACCCCGGCGAGTGGTTCGAGGAGGATCCGAGCAGCCACCAGGAATCCCAACGCCGCATCGAGACCTTCACCGACCTGTTGGAGTCCGACATCGCTCTGGTCCTGGTCGATGGCCAGAAACTCCTCGACAACGCCGGCGAGGAAGAGAAGTACCTCAAGTCGCTGCTGTGGGGGCTGAGGCACGCACTGGACAAACTCAAGGACGACATCCTGCCCGACGGCAAACCGCTGAAACGGTTCCCGCGCATCTGGGTGCTCGCGCTGTCGAAGGCCGACCTGCACCCCGGGCTCGACGTCCACGGATTTCAGGACCTCGTCGTCGAAAAGGCCGCCGGAGACATCACGGCGCTGCACGAGACACTCAAGGGGTTCGTGCAGCATCCCGAGGCGTTGTCGCTAGGCGAGGACTATCTCTTGCTGTCGTCCGCCAGGTTCGAGCCGGGCCTGATCGAGGTGACCCGCCGCGTCGGCATCGACCTCATCCTGCCGGTAGCGACCATGCTGCCCCTGGTCAGGATCACCCAGTGGGCCGACAGGTTCGACATACCTCTCAGGGTGCTCAGCGGGCTGGTGGACAACGCCGAATCATTCGCGGCAATACTCACCGGTGCGGGCGCCCAGGTGGCAACCAGGCTCCTGTCCCGGGTGCCCAAGGTAGGGCCCATGCTCAGTGCTGTCGTCATTCCGGCGTTCGCGTCGCTGGTCACGCTCAGCACATCCAAACTTGAAGAACTGAACGCCCAGGCGCGCCGGGAGAGGGACTACCTGACCGCCACCGTCACACAGTTCCGGCTCGACCTGGACCGCGGCGTCGCAGAAAACCTGTTGGTCAAGAACCGATGGTGACCAACCTGATCTGGGCCACCCGGGGCCGATCATGGGGTTTCCGTTTCCTGCTCGACGGCGGCTACCCCGACCCGCTGCCACCCTATGAGCGTGCGTTCCTCGGGTTGCAGGACGAGACTGCCACCTGTCGCCGGGTTGGCGAGCAGGTGGCGCTCCGCTTCGCTGACCCACTGGGTCGCCAGGACGCCGCGGGCCGGGTGATCCCGCACGACTTCGTCGTCCCGGCACCGCTCGCCGACCAGATCAGGTCCGTGGAAGACGGTTTGCAGAAACTCTGGCCGCTGGTCGCCGAGGTCTATGCCCGCCGGTGGGACGCGGCCGCGCCGACCGCCGGTGAAGTTCAGGCAGCCTTCGCAGC
>JBMNPP010000105.1:0-9499 GCA_050943675.1 Brooklawnia sp. | reverse complement strand
AGGTCGGCGAGCAACCACATGGCAGCACCGACCAGCGCTGCTGAAGGCAGCGTGATCAGCCATGCCAGACCCATCCGGCCGGCGACGCTCCAGCGCACCTCGGCCCCCTTGCGGCCCAGGCCCGAACCCAGGATCGACCCGGTCGCCACATGCGTGGTCGACAGGGCGAAACCGAGCTGCGAACTGGACAGGATCACTGCCGCCGAAGAGGCCTCCGCTGCCATGCCCTGTGGCGGTGAGATCTCGACCAGTCCCTTGCCCATGGTGCGGATGATGCGCCAGCCACCCAGCCAGGTGCCGATGGCGATCGCCAATGCGCAGGCCACCTTCACCCAGACCGGGATCGAGTGGGTGTCGGTCCAGCTGCCGTGTGCGATGAGCGCCAGCGTGATCACGCCCATCGTCTTCTGGGCATCGTTGGCACCGTGCGCCAGTGAAACCAGTGATGCGGTGCCGATCTGGCCCCAGCGGAAGCCCGAGTCCATGACCCCCTTGGCAACGTCCTTGGAGATGCGGAAGACCAGCGAGGTGCCGATCATCGCGACCAGCACCGCGATGGCGGGGGAGGCCAGGCCGGGCAGGATCACCTTGCCGACGACACCGTCGAGCTTTGATCCAGTGCCGATCCACTTGACCGCGCCCAGGCCCAGCCCGGCGATCGTCGAGCCGATCAGCCCACCGAACATCGCGTGTGAAGAGCTCGACGGGAGGCCGCGCAGCCAGGTGAACAGATTCCACACGATGGCGCCACCCAGGCCTGCCAGCAGCACCAGCAGGAGGGTGTATCCACCGTCGGCCAACAACTCCGCTCGTGGGGAGCCGTCAGGGTTCTGGATACGGATGATTGCGTTGGTGACGGTCAGGGCCACTTCGACCGACAAGAAGGCACCCACCAAGTTGAGTACTGCACAGAGGCCCACGGCCACGCGCGGCTTGAGGGCCTTGGTGGCAATCGAGGTCGCCATGGCGTTGGCGGTGTCGTGGAAACCATTGGTGAAGTCGAAGACGAGCGCAGTCGCTACGACAAGGATTAGGAGAACCAACTCGGTGGACACGTTTGACAGCGTAACCCCAATGTCACGTCGAATTCACATGAGGGTCGCCTTCTGGAAAGCTGCACGCTCAATACACGCACCCGGATGCGGGGTTTGTCGCTGGACTCTACCTTGTTTGAGCGGCAACTCGTTGCCATCCGGAGAATGCCGGACCGCAATCTACGTAGGCGTCGCGGAGTGACGAAATACGACAGCTCGCGACGCCTGCATAGCTGAGCGTTCGGCACCGGTCCCGTTGGGTGGTCGGGGAGCCCAGCAGGCTTGTGCCAGTTCAGCGCGTCATCTGGGCTGGTTCTGATTCGTTCGGCTATGTAGGCGTCGCGTGCTGTTTGCTGGTTTCGGCTTGCGACGCCTGCATAGCTGAGCGTTTGGCACCGGTCCGGTTGGGTGGTCGGGGAGCCCAGCAGGCTTGTGCCAGCTCAGCGCGTCACCCTGGCCGGTACGGGGAGTCTTGCGGCTCACTCACCCGGGCTCAGGTTGCGCATGGCCTCCATCGCGCGGGTGGCGTCCAGGTGCGCCAAGTACGGCAACGGGTTGATTTCTTCCTCGAGTACGAAGTCGGTCAGTTGGGTGCGCACCACATCGTGCAGGTCGGTGACGTCCCAGGGCTTGGCGATGTAGTGGTCCAGTCCTCCGGAATTGATGGCCCTGATCGTGTCAGTGTGGTCTGCCTGGCCGGTGATCAGCACGCGCCGGGCGGCTGAGACGCGGTCGTCAGCCATGGTGGATACCAGGAAGTCGACGCCGGTCTCGCCGGGCAAGCGGTGATCGGCCAGCACCAGGGCCACCACATCACCGTCCTCGATGATCTCTTCGATCAGGCTGCGGGCATCGGTGACGTCCTCGGCGAGCTCAACCCGGATCGACCCGGTGAGGCCTTCCAGGTCGCGGGCGAGCGCGTCGCGAACCTCCGGTTCATCTTCGAGGACGATGATGGCAAGTCTCACGGTGACTCCTGCTTGATGGTTGCTGGTGCATCGGGTGGTCCGGCCACCGGCAGCCGGACGTTGACCTTGGTACGGCCCGGTCTTGACTCGATCTCGATCCTGCCGCCATGGTCGTTCACGAAGTGCGCGGCGATCCCCAGGCCCATCCCCATCCCGAACCGCACCCGGCCGTGCTTGGTGGTGAAATGCGGCTCGAAGACGCGTTCCAGGATTTCTTCGGGGATGCCCGGGCCATTGTCGATGATGCTCGCGATGATCTCGTGGCCCGCTTTCTGGGTGCGGATCTTGATGGTGCCTGAGCCCTCAAGGGCATCGGCGGCGTTGACCAGGATATTGGTCCAGACCTGGCCGAGTTGGGCCTGCCGGGCCCTGATACCGGGAAGATCATCGTAATCGCGCTGCACCGTAACCCCACCCAGGCGGTGCGAAACCAGGGTGAGGGTGTCCTCGATCGACGCGTTGACCGAGACGCCGTCGACCGGGTCGGCGTCCGGGCGGGAATAGGAACGCAGTGAGGAAACCAGGCGCGTGATGTGCTCAGCGGCCAGGTTGATCGCGCGCAGTGAGGTGCCGAGCTTGGCGCTGAGTTCGATTGTCGTGGCGAGCTCTTCGCTCGTGGTCGCTGCCCGGGCCACTTCCGGGTCGGTAACCCCGGCCGCCGAAAGCCGGCGCGCCAGGTCGTCGTCGCCGATCAGCTTGGCCAATTCGCGTCGGGCGGCCCGCTGTTCGCGGGTCGAGGTGATGTTGCGCTGGACGCTGGCGTCGATGGTCCGGGTGATCAGCTCGCCCTGGGGATTGGTTCTGAGCAGGCTGGTGATGTCGTCGAACAGGTGCTCGGTGGATCGCAGCAGGGCAGCGACGGGATTGTTCAGTTCATGGGCGATGCCGGCGCTGAGCTCGCCGAGGGTTGCGAACCGGGCCTGGGTGATCAACTCCATCCGGGCATCGCGCAGTTGTGCCAATGCGTCGGTGAGCTCAGCACGTTCCTGACGCAGCTGGTGGATCAGGACGCGCCGCTCGACCAGTTGCTGGGCCGAATGGGCCAGCCGCCTGCCCAACTGGGTGATCGCCGAGGACGCCATGAATGCCGAGACCTGCGGTTCCATCTGCAGGGCCTGGTCGAGCTGGTAGGTCGACAGGTGCACAACCACGCAGGGTGTGGTGGTGATCGAGGTGAAGCGCGCGGAGGCCTGGGTGGTCAACGCGAGGATGCCGACCACCGAGCCGGTGGAGTTCTGGTGGAACAGCATGTCCTCTTCACCGACCCGGCGGGTGAGGGCGACCTCGCCCTCAAGAATCACGTAGACCCCATCGCTGGGCCGTTCCTGCCTGGTCAGCCGGATGCCGGCCGGCAACTGGACGCGGGGGCGCGGGCCAAGGGCACGATCGATCGCTGCGATCAGCTCGGCGGTGCGGGAATCCTGGGTGGAATGAAAGTCGCGAAGCAGGTCGCTGCGGGGGACCATGGTGAACCCGGACGCGTCCGGGTCGGCGTCCGGGCCGTAGTGCACCTGCCAGCGGATCAACTGCTGGCTGCTGTGGCTGGCCAGCAGGCCCGGCGTGATCGGCAGGCCGATGAAGGCGGCCACCCAGCCCTTGTCAAGTGACTCTTCGGCGTCGTCCACCTGGTTGTCGACCACGGCCAGCACTCGGGCGTTGGCATAGGCAGGTTGTTGTTTGAGGGGGACGATCAGGTCGTCCACGCGGGTGCCGCGGCAGTCGAGCAGCACCAGCGCCACCTCAGGGTGGTTGGCCTCAATGGCCGCCTCAATGTTGGTCGCCGAGGTGATCAGGGCCTGGTCTCCGATGCCGTGGCGGAACTCGGCCAGCATCTGTTCATGGATGTCGGACCTGGCGATGATGACCGCAATCGGTTGGGTCATGCCAGTCCCATCAGTGACCACAGTGGTGGTAGCACCAGGGCCAGCACGAGCGCGCCGACGATACCCAGGGTGGCGCCGACTGTGATCAGCGACTTCTGGGGGATGTGGCCGGTGGCGTATGCGATGGCGTTCGGTGGGGTCGAGATCGGCAGTGCGAAACCAAGCGAGCAGGCCAGCGCCGCGATGACTGCCAGCGTCACGTCATCTATTGCGACCGCGATGCTCGGGCCGAGCACCAGCGGGATGATCAGGTTCGCGGTTGCCGAGTTCGAGATGAAGGTGCCCATCACCACTGCCACCAGGCACAGCACCAGCAGGAAGACCACGGTGCTCATCGCGCCCCAGTTGATGCCGCCCAGCATCCACTGGTCAAGTTCGGTGTCGCGAACCCCGGTGCCCAGCGAAATACCGCCAGCGACCAGCCACAGCACCGGCCACGACAGCTTCTTGATGTCTTCCCCGGTCATCACGCCGGTGGTGAGCATGCCGACCACCGCGAAGAAGCCCACCACCGCGGCTGGTAGTCCGTGGAAGGGTTCGGTCATCCATAACAGGATCGTGGCACCTGCCAAGACGTAGAAGGTCACGGCTGCCGGGGTGCGCTGGAAATCGGATTTCAGGTCGAGCTTCAGCGGCATGCCCTTGGGGACGAACATCACGACCAGCATCAGCCACGCCAGGCCAAGCATGATCACGATGAAGGGCAGCGCCATCAGCATCCACTCCAGGAAAGTGATGCGGGTGCCGTTCTGGGCGAGCATGCCCACCGCGATCGCGTTGGGGGGTGTCGATACCGGGGTGCCGACGCCACCGAGGTTGGCCGCCACCGGAATGCACAGCGCGAAACCGGTGCGCATCCGGGGCTGGTCGATCGCCGCCAGAATCGGGATCACCACGGCGAACATGGTCGCAGTGGTGGCGGTGTTGGACATGAATTGCGACAGCAGGGCCGTGATCAGCATCAGCCCGAACATGGACTGGCGTGCTGATTTCTGGAACGGCTTCATCAGTACGGCTGCCAGGTTCTTGTCCAGCCCGTACTTGGCGGCGCCGTCAGCGATCATGAAGCCGCCCATGAACAGGATGATTACCGGGTTGGCCAGGCTGGCGAAATAGGACGCCGAGGTCGCGGCGTCATCTGGTACTGCCAGCAGCGCGTCAGCCGAAATGAACAACACCTGGAACAGGATGATGCCCACACCCGTGGCAGCCAGCGGGATGGCCTCGGTGACCCACAGTGCGATGGCAGCCACGAAGATGCCGAGCATCCGGGTGCCGCTGGCGTCAAGGCCAGGGACCTGGACGAACAGGCAACCAAGCACTGCGATGACGGCCACCACGATGCCGACCTTCTGTGCCGTCGTCTTGGTCGGCAGGCGGGTTGGGGCCTTGGCCGTCACTGGCTCCTCGATTCTCCTGGCGGGCAACTCATCGCCGAAACCATCCTAGTGGGGGCTTACTGTGAACGAGCGGCGACGCGGGTTCGGGATGGCTGGAGGTTCACCCAACAGCGGTTTTCCTACGGGAAATCCCGTAAAATGTTAGGCCTTATCGCGGACTGTGTTTCCTCTTGCTGAAGGAATCGACATGACAGATCAATGGTTGACCAGTCTCATCACTGCCACCCCCCAGGAAGGTTTCGAGTTGGCGATCATCCTGAGCCGGCGTGGAGTCCGGTACACCCAGCCGGACATGGAGGTGCTCAAGGCCTTGCGGCACGGCTACTCGCATTCCAGCGACGCGCTTACGGCCGCATCGCAGGTGGTGGCGATCAACTTCCAGACCGTGGCGGCTGCAAACAACTACTGGCGCCCGTGAGCCCGGTTGGTTGCGCGACCGGCCCAGTCAGCTCGCGAAGAGTTCATGACGCACCTGGTCGCCGGACACGCCCGCCTCGGTGAGTTCTTCCTCCAGGCTGATGACCATCGGTGGCGGGCCGCAGAGCAGGAACTGGTACTCGTCCAACTCCCGCGGCAGGTTCCGGCGCAGGACGTCGGCGGTCACGAAGCCGGTCTCACCGGCGTGGTCGGGCTCCTGGTTGAGGACGTGGACGACGTGCACGTGGGTCAGGGCGTCCAGTTCGTCCCGGTAGGCGATCTCCGGGTAGGTCTCGTTGCCGTAAAACAGGTGGGCCTCGCGCCCGCGATCGGCTTCGAGGCGTTGCCACAGCCGCCGAAACGCGGTGATACCCACCCCACCGGCGACCATCACCAGCGGCAGGTCGGTGGCCATTGCGGGACGGCTGAAGACACCGAACGGCCCATCCAGCAGTAGCCGGTCACCTTCCTGGGAATCCTGCAGGCGGGTCGACTGCGGGCCGTCCTGGCTCACCGTGACCCCCAGCGTCCCGCTGTCGGCATCGAAGGCCGAGACCGTGTACGGGTGGGCGTTCCCGGCTACTGAACCACGCAAGTAGACGAACTGCCCCGCTGCGGGACGCAGCCGCTGCGTTTCGGGTGCCATCAGGATCTCGGTGGTCTGGTGTGCGACCTTGCGTGCCCGGGTGACCCGGTACCAGGCAGCCGAGGCGCCCAGTTTGTGGGCCAGGCGGTACCCACAGAGCACGATCACCACGAAGGTGAAGAACCACCAGTAGTAGAACAGCCCGGTGCCCTGGATCGTGGGGCCCAGCAGGAAGCTGTGGATGAACAGGAACGGCGGCACCAGGTACGACGAGAGGTGGGTGTAGAGCCAGCGGTAGAACCCCAGCCTGCCGCGCAGGAAGGCGCTGGTGACCACGATGAAGGCAACGATGGCCAGCGTCACCATGCCCAGCAGGACCAGTAGCGAGAAGCGTTCTGAAAGGTCGAGGGCGAAGATGTTGGTGCCCCTGGCCTGGGCGTAGTACAGGCCGATGAAGATCGGGTGCAGCAGGATGATGGGCACCCCGAACTGGCCGAGTGCCCTGTGTAGATTGGCCACCCAGGACAGGTCAGGCAGGATCGTCGAGACCGCGCCCCGAAACCCCAGCAGGAACTGCCAGATCATGAGCATGCTGCCCACGAAGGCGCCGGTCTTGGCCAGGTACTTGAAGATGTTGATGTGCAACGGGCCGTCGTCCGGCGTGACGAAGAACAGAGGCAGCACGGTGGTGACCGCGATCACCGCCACCAGCACGGATTTCGCGGTCGTCAGTCGTTTTTCGTGGATTGAGTCCTGGCCAGCCCACATCTGGAATCGACTCCTGGGGTTGGGGCTGGGGAAGGGTGGTTCTTGATCCGCTTCCCCGGTCTGCAGTGCCTTTGATAATACGGGATGCCTCCCAGCCGATGACCTGACAGACATCGCCATCGCGGCTGAGCCCCAAGGTGCCGCCTGGGGAAAACGCGAAAGGTCGGAGGGTGCCTGTGGATAACTCTTGAGGCGCCTTGGAACCAAGAAGACTACGCATCATGCACCCCCACTTGGCTGAGCTGTTGCTGACCACACCCATCCTGGTCAGGAGGGAGCTGCCCCAGACACTGTCCAGAAGTGTTGACCACGCTCTGTCTCGGGGCGAACTTCGGCAGGTGCTGCCCGGGGTCTACAGCGCCGCCAGCCCTGGCCCGGTCCATTGGCGTATCGCAGCCCTGGCTGCGTGCGCGTACCTGGACGATGCGGTTGTGACGGGCCCTGCGGCAGCAGCGTTCGGGTTCTGGCCCGATTGTCCGGTGAAGCAGGTCGAAGCGGCGTACCCGAACTCGGTCAGGGCCCGCGGCCTGGTGGTCTGGCGCCGTCGCTCCATCCCGCCCGAATGGGTCTGCCAGGCAGGGCCAGTGCGGATTACTCACCCGGCGTGGACGGCGGTCGACGTGTGCGGCAGCGGCAACAGCGCCATTCTCGACGAGGCATTGCGCGCCGGGGTCGGGCTGGACAACCTTTGGCGAGCCTTCCATGCGATGCCTGGCCGCGAAGCGAACCCGGTCAGGCGCCAGTTGCTCATCGACTCACGGGATAAGCCATGGAGCCCGGCGGAGCGGCTCGCGCATCGGATCCTGCGTTCTGCCGATGTCACTGGCTGGCGCACGAATGTGTCAATCGGCGCCTATTTCGTCGATATCGCCTGGAAGGAGGAGCGGGTGGTGCTGGAGATCGACGGCTACGAGTTCCATGCAGGCGCCGCGCAGTTCCAGGCCGACAGGCTCCGCGACCAGACACTGACCGCTCAGGGCTGGACCGTGGTCCGGGTCACCTGGCAGCAGCTCACGACTGACCCGGATGGATTCCTGCGCCGACTGCGACAGATCCTCAAGCGTCAGCGCCGCCGCTTGGCGGCCTGAGACCCGGGGGATCACCGGAACAAACGGGATTAGCGCACCGCAGACAGCATTTTCGCCTGCTTATGGGTCCGAAATCGCTGTCTGGGGTGCGCTAATCCCGATCCAACGCGGGTGACCTGGCATTGCGGGCGGGCCGTCGGAAGTACTCCCGTACGCTTGCAGTCATGGGTGAACCGAAGACCGCGCCGACCGATGCGAGTGTCGACGATTTCCTGTGGGCCGCGACGCCGGCTCGCCGCCGGGAGGACGGCCTGCGCCTGGCTGAGATCTTCCGCGAGGTCACCGGTACTGATCCGGTGATGTGGGGACCGTCGATCGTCGGCTACGGCAGCTACCGCTATGTGTCACCCGCCAATCCGCGCACCCGAGGGAACTGGCCGAAGACCGGGTTCTCGCCGCGCAAGGCGCAACTGTCGTTGTACGGGTTGAAGGACCTGCCCGAGGGGGCTGCACTGCTGCCTGCGCTCGGGACGTACACCGAAGGCGCGGGTTGCGTCTACGTCAAGAAGCTCGACGACATTGATCTTGACGTGCTGCGCCGACTGATCGCGATTGCGTGGTCGCGGACCGATGACTCCGAGCCGGGGGCATGAGGGCGGGGCATTCAGTCAGGGCTGCTCGAGCAGGCTGTCCAGGTCGGGAAGGTCCACGAACTGGGTGAGGGTGCCGTCGCGGGCGAGCTCGCGCGCTGCGCCCAGGAACCCCTTCCATGCCGTCTTGGCCAGCAGGCCGCCGGTGCTGATGCGCCGCACGCCCAGACCTGCCGCCTCGGCAACCGTGGTGAACGGCTTGTGGATGAGCAGGTTCACCGGTTTGGGTGCCACCGCCGTCACGACCGCCGTCACGTGGTCGAGGTCTGTTATCCGTGGCACGAACAGGCAGTCAGCGCCCGCCTCAGCGAAGGCGACGAGCCGGGTGATGGCCTCGTCGATGTCGGGCCGATCCCACACGAACCCCTCCGTCCGGGCAGTCAGGACGACCCCGGTCCCGCCGCTGTCGATCGCCGCCTTCGCTGCCCGGATGCGTTCCACAGCCAGGCCGATGTCAAGCAGCGGGTTCGCCGGATCGCCCGAGAAGTCCTCGACGGATAGCCCGGCCACACCGGTTCGGGACGCCAAACCCACGTTCCCTGCCACTGCCTCGGGTTCGATGGCGTAGCCGTTCTGGAAGTCGGCGTTGAGCGGCAGTTCGACTGCCGCCGACATGAGGCGCAGGTGGTCGAGGGTCTGGTCGAGGACGATGTCGTTGTCGGGGTGCCCGGTCGTCCAGGCGAACCCGGCACTCGTGGTGGCCAGCGCTGGGAACCCCATGGCTGCCAGCAGTCGGGCGCTGCCGACGTCCCAGGGGTTCGGCAT